>VXZF01000187.1 GCA_009845645.1 Gemmatimonadota bacterium
GCGGCTTTTGTCGATTACGACCGGGATGGCGACTTGGATTTGTACGCGGCCAATTACATGGAGTTCGACCCGGACCAAAACGAGGAGTGCTTTGCTGGCACGGTGCGGATTTACTGCGGTCCCAATACGTATCCCGGGCAAGCTGGTGTGCTGTACCGCAACGACGGGGGCAGCCGCTTTGCCGATGTGACCGCAGAAGTCGGTCTCGCCGACGATTCGGGCCGCCAACTCGCTGCGGTGTTCGGCGATTTCGACAACGACGGGGATGCCGATCTGTTCGTCGCCAACGACAAGCGACCCAACTTTCTCTTTCTCAACAACGGGGATGGAACGTTTAGCGAAAATGGTGCTGAGGCCGGGGTGGCGTACAACGAAGAGGGGTTGGCCGAATCGGCCATGGGAGCCGATTGGGGCGACTACGACAACGACGGGTTCCTCGACATTATTGTGGCGACCTTCCAGTGGCTGCCCAACACGCTCTACCACAACGACGGCGATGGGTTCTTCACGGATGTCACGTTTGCGGCCAACTTAGGCGTGCCGAGTGTGCCGTATCTCGGCATGACGTCCGCCTTCCTCGATTACGACAACGACGGGTTCCTCGACGTGTTCGTCAGCAATGGACATCTCGACGAAAACGTAGAAGAATACGACCCGGCTACCACGTATCCGCAGCGCAACCAACTCTTCCACAACCGGGGCGACGGTTCGTTCGCCGAGGTGACCGAGCAAAGCGGGCCGGGGATGTTGGTCGAGCGCGTCAGTCACGGTGCCGTGTTTGGCGACTGCGACAACGACGGGGACGTGGATATATTCGTCTCGGACTCGGCCGCTCCGCATTGCACCCTGTTGCGCAACGATGGCGGCAATGCCAATCACTATCTGACGGTTGAGGTCGTTGGAACCGCGAGTAATCGGGATGGTTTGGGCGCGCGCGTCCGCGCCGTGGCCGGTGACTTGGTGCAGACGCGGGAGATCCGCCGCAGCTACGGGTATATGGGTTCCAACGACGTGCGTCTGATACTTGGTTTGGGCGACCGCACTCAGGTAGATACGCTGCAAGTTCATTGGCCTAGCGGCGAGGTGCAGACGCTATTGGGTGTGGAGGCCGATCAGCACGTTGTGATTCGGGAAACAAGCAAAGAAAGGGAATAGTTGAAATACTCGATAGTTAGCACTTTCGCGCTCCTCGTCTTGGGCAGCGCGGCTTGGTGCGCGGAAGAGACGGTTCTGCGCATCGGCGATAAGAGCATATCAGTAGAGGAGTTTGAGAAAATAGCGCAAAAGCTGCGGGAGACCGGCTATAGCCACGTCGAGGAACTAGATCAGCAGGGCAAGCAGGAACTGCTCGACGGCGTCATCGCGCGGGAATTGCTCGTTGCTGAGGCCCTGCGGCGCGGGTACGACCGCGATCCGGCTATTGCCCAAGCCGTGGCCAAGAGCGAGCGCAGGGCGCTGATGAACAAGCTGTACGAGCAGGAAGCTGTGCAGGCGTCGTATGCGTTTTCGGAGGCGGACCTGCGGGCGTTTTTTGCCCAACAGCAGTACGATGTGGAAGTACTCAGTCAGCACATCGTCTGCGCCACTGAAGAGGAGGCTCGTCTGGTCCTTGAACTGCTTGAGGAAGGGACGCCTTTTGAGTCGCTGATCAGACCCTACTCTCTGCCGAACATCCAGCAGCGCTTTGGCCCCGGCGGTTGGGTCGGCTGGTTCAAGATCGGCGAGGTGTACGAGGGGCTGAAGGTGCCCCTCAGCACCATGCCCATCGGCAGCGTGTATCCCGATCCCGTGCAGACTTTGAGCGGCTACCACGTCTTCAGGCTTGGGGAACGACGCCCCGTCGATTTTGCCGCGGTTCGCGAGTGGGTGGAGAAACAGGCTCTCGTGCAGAGTCGGGCCGACGATATGGAGCGCTACGTCGGCACTCTGCGCGAGCGGTATCAGTTGGCGCTGGACGCGGAGGTTTTTGCCGCGTTGCTCGCCCTTCCGCCGCAATCGACGCAGTGGGATGGAGGGGACGGGCCGCTGCTCACTTGGCGCGGCGGTCAGCTCATAGCGCGGGAGTACCTCACCTTAGTCGAGCAGGGCCGCGCACCGCACCCGGCCGAACTCGATAGTGCGCGTCTGTACAAGGCCGTGGATAACCTCGCCGGCAAGCAGATCATGGTGGCGGAAGCTCGCAAACTGGGGATCGCTGACGATGCGGATATCCGCGCCAGCGTCGAAAGGGAACGAGACGCTCTGTTGGTCAAGCAGCTCTACCAAGCCGAGGCCGCACGAGTCGGGGAAATCGCTGACGAAGCGGTGCGGGCGTTTTACGATCAGCACATTGACCAGTTTACTCGCACTGATGGCCGGGTGGTGGATTTTGCTTTTGTGCGCGAAAGCATTCGCGCGGCCCTGCGAGTACAGGCCGAAACTGAGGCTATGGATGCGCTATTGGCCGAGTTGCGCAAGGCGTATGCAGGCCAAATACAGGTGTTCCCAGTGGCGTTGGAAAAAGCGTTTGAGTAAGAGCTAGCTATCCCGTACTTTGCTATCCCTTGTTTAGCCATGGAGAATGGTAGAGAAATGAACCGGAACGGGCATCTGAGCAGTCCGTGGCTGCGTCGCCGGGCGACGGCGCTGCTTGTTGCTGCCCTGCATCTTGGGGGTGCTGATGAAGTAGTGGCAAAGGCCGGCCAGCTAATTCACCGCTCCATTCCGGAGAAGGGCGACACTACGCATGTGGTGGTACCGGGCGAGCGATTCAAAGCAGGTCGTTTGCAGCGGTGGATCTACGGCAGCAACTATCGCCAGATCTGGATGACGCCGATCGAGGTGCCGGTCCTCGATCTCGATACTGTAGGCGGCGGATTGTCGCCCATGCGAACGGGCGGCTTCGGCCAGTCCGTTTCGCTACATTTTATGGGCAAGGACGGCCGCCGTTACACGGTGCGCTCCCTCGACAAAGATCCATCCAAGCGGCTGATGGAGGAACTCAAGGATACCGTCGTCGAGGATGTGATCCAAGATCTTATGAGTGCCCTGCTGCCGGCGGGGGGGCTGGTGGTGGATGCGCTGATGGAAGCAACGGGAATATTGCACGCACCACACCGGCTGGTGGTGATCCCCGACGATCCGCGGCTGGGAGCGTATCGCCAAGAGTTTGCCGGGCTGATCGGTGCCTTGCAGGAACATCCGTCCGAAGCGGCCGACGATGAGCCGGGGTTTGCCGGATCTCGCAAGGTAAGCGGCACGGATAAGCTGTACAAGCGCCTTGAAAAGACGCCCTGCGAACGAGTTGATGCGCGCGCCTATCTCAAGGCGCGACTCGTCGATTTTCTCGTCGGCGACAAGGATCGGCACTCGGGCCAGTGGCGCTGGGCGCGGTTTCCGGCCGGAGACTGCTACACCTGGTTGCCCGTCCCCGAAGACCGGGACCAAGCCTTCATCGATTTCGACGGCCTGCTCATGAAGCTGGTGCGCTGGATCGAGCCCAAATACGTCCGCTTTCAAGAGCAGTACCCGGACCACCGAGGACTCCCCCGCAACGGTTGGGAGGTCGATCGCCAGCTACTGGCCGAGTTGGAGTGGAGCGCGTGGGACTCGGTGGCCACCACAGTGCAGGCCGAACTGCCGGACCCAGTGATTGAGGACGCCGTCCGGCGATTGCCGGACCCGTACTACGAGCAGGTGGGGGATTTCCTCACCCGGGCGCTGAAGACGCGCCGCGACCATCTCGGCGAGTTCGCCGCACGGTACTACGAGTTTATTAGCAGAGAAATCGAAATCAAGGCTACGGACGAGGACGAGTACCTCGAATTGGAACATCGAGAAAACGGCGAATTAGAGGTTCGCATCAGTTGGGAGGGGACGCAGAACGCCCCGTACTTCCGCCGCACGCTGTATCCCCACGAGACGAAGGAAGTCAGGATCTACCTGCACGG
>VXZF01000769.1 GCA_009845645.1 Gemmatimonadota bacterium
TATAGTTCTGAATGGTCTCGCCCCAGCCGACGACGCCGGCGTCGGTTTCGACGCGAGTGATTTCAAGCTCAGACCAAGTGTGGATGCCGGCGCGTTCCATGTCGCGGCGGACGCGCTCGACAAACGGCACTTGCAGGGTGAAGCGTTCGACGTGGATAATTTTGGCAGTCATGGGAGAGCCTTCCTTGGTGTTGGGTGATGGGCAAGTAGTGTCGAATGGGGGAATGGCGGTGTCAAGGCCGCTTGACGAGCTAAGTGCTCCTCCCTTAATTCCCGGCCTCACATAGCCAAAGGAAAGCCCTATGTCTGCCACTACTTGGCGGGATCACCCCTGGGCGGGTGTGTTTCCCGCGACCCTGTGCCCCTTCCACGCCGACGAGTCGATTGACGAAGAAGGGCTGCGGGCCTATATCGCCGAATTAGCCGCGGTCGATGGCGTCGATGGTTTGACCTGCAATGGCCATACCGGCGAGATCATGTCGCTGCGCCCAGCCGAGCGCAATCGGGTGACGCAGATTGTGGCCGAGACAGTCAAGGCTTCTAAGCGTGCGGTGAAGACGATCTCCGGCGTGTCGGTCGAAGGCAGCTTGGAGGGCATCGACCACGCGCTGGCGGCCAAGGAAGCCGGGGCCGATGCGATCTTGTTGATGCCGCCGCACCACTGGTTGCGCTTTGGCAGATCGAGCCAGACCGCGGTGGGCTTTTTTGAGGATGTGGCCTCGGCCGGGATCGACATTGTGGTGCATCAGTATCCGGCGTGGACCAAGGTCGGCTATACGCTCGCCGAGATGAAGGCCCTAGTGCAGATTCCCCGAGTCAAGTGCATCAAGATGGGCACCCGCGATATGAGCCGCTGGCTCTACGACTACCAAGAACTGAAAAAGGTCAACTCCGACGTGCCGATCATCACCTGTCACGACGAGTTTTTGCTACCCAGCTTGCTGGAGGCGGCCGATGGGGCGCTGGTCGGCTTTGCCGGTTTTGTGCCCGAGCTGATCGTCGAACTGGTTCAGCGGGCGTTAGACGGGGATTTGGCTGGGGCCAAGGAGGTGCAGAAAAAGGTCGAGCCGCTCAACCGCATCGTCTATGCTTTTGGCGAGCCGTCGTCGAGCGCGCATCAGCGCATGAAGTGCGCCCGCTGGCTGCTGGGCAAGTTCCCCTCGCCGAAGATGCGGCGGCCCCTGCGGGACTTGGCACCGGCGGAGATTGCAGGCATTCGGCAGGGGTTGGAGGCGCTTGGCTACGAGTGCGTCCGCAAGTAGATAGGAAGGTCTGTCATGGAAGTTCCCAAGTTAGATAATCCAGTACAAGTCGCGCTGATCGGCACGGGCAATCGCGCCAGCACCACTTATCAGCCCTTGCTGCCGGCACTTAAAGACTGGGTCGAGGTGGTGGCTTGCGTCGATCCGGTCCAGGAGCATTGCGACCGGGCGGCTGCCGCGCTCGGTGCGCGGGCTTATTACGATGTGCGCGAGTTAGTTAAGGACGGGATCGCCGAGGCGGCATTGGTCGTCACGCCGGTGCAGTCGCACTACGCCTACTCAGTCTATCTGTCGAGCCACGGCATCCACAACATGTGCGAGACCTCTTGGTGCAGTTTGATAGCCCAGGCGCGGGAGATGATCCGGGTGGCGCGGGAGCAAGGGGTGGTGGTGCGCGTGGCGGAAAACTTCTTCCGCTTTGCCTGCGACCGCTTCGCCCTTACGGTAAAGGACAGCGGGTTTATCGGCCGCATTGGCCGCATCTTCAGTTACGCCGACCACACCGGGTATCACAACAACTCGCGCTGGATACGCTTTTTTGGGCATCCTGTGTGGGCGCAGGCCATCGAGCATTCGATGGAGACGCCGTCCTTCCGCTCGATGCCGCACCGCTTTCACTCCGGCGAGCACTTCACGGCGCATTACTTCGGCTTTGCCGATGGCGAGATGGTCGCCGATCAGCTCGCCAATGGCAAAGGCTGGCTGGGGCGGCATCCGCGGCCTGGTTACACCGAATGGCAGGGCGAGCGGGGGACGCTGCTCTACAGGGCGCAGGATCCGGGGGTGGGAGCGAGCAAGGGGGGCTTTACGATCGCCAAGATGCAGCTTAGGCGCTGTTCAGATGCTGGAATTGACCCTGAGCACGGGGTGGAGACGATTCGCTCGCTCGCCGACGAGATCATCGACGTCATCGACGAGGACGACGGCTGTAGCTGGACCCGGAGTTATGCCGACACCAGCATGGGCCGGATCGAATACGAAAATCCCTTCCGCACCAATGAGTATTCGAATCTGCGCAAGGACTACGGTGCATCGGCGATGAGCCATATTGCCGACTTCGCGCTCGCCGTGCGGGGGGTGCAGCAGAGCGAGTTCGACGACGAAGACGCGTTGATGTCGCTGGTGATGAATATGGCCTGCGATTTGTCGGCGCAGAACGAGGGGCAGCGGGTGGCTCTGCCATTGGCCGACGAGGCGGCCGCGGACGCTCCGCAGCACCAGAGCCTCACCAAACAATACGGCATCGATCCAATGGACGTAGAGGGCATGATGTCGGTCAACTACGCCCAGCCCTGACGTGGGACGGGGCACGCTTTATCCGCCCGAGTCGCAGACTTTGCGCGACGCACAGACGGGTGCCGAAATCCGCCAGATTACGGCGCATGAGTCCATTCACCACCATCCTTTCTACTATATCCCCGCGTACGACGATGCGATGCGGCATCTGGTGTTTGTCTCGCACCGCACGGGCCGCCCGGAGCTTTTTTTGGAATTGCGCGATTCTGGGCAGTTGCTGCAGCTAACCGAGCACGAGGGGTTAGCCGAGTTTTCGATCGCGCCGTCGCACGATGGGCGCTATGTCTATTTCACCGATGGGCAAGGGGCTTGGCGGGTGGATACCGAGACCTGCGAGGAAGAGCAGTTGGCTTTTTTTGCTACCGAGGCCATGCGCGAAAAAGGCATGGTTGCAGCGGCGATGGGGACGACGGCGCTTAGTTACGACGATCAGTGGTGGGCGGTGCCGGTGAAGATGGGCGATGTGGCGCGCTTGGTGGTGATCGATACTTGTAGCGGCGCGAGTGAGGTGATCGTGGAGCGGGATTCAATTGGCCATCCAGAATTTCATCCGAATGACAGTTCGCTGTTGCGCTACGCCGGGCCGTACTACGAGCGGATGTGGGTGGTAAATCGGGATGGAAGCGGCCATCGGCTGGCGTACGCGCGCGAGGGGAACGAGTGGATCGTCCACGAGACTTGGCACCCGCGCAAGCGCGAGCTGCTGACGACGCGATGGCCGCACGGGGTCATCGGCGTCGATGTCGATACTGGAGCCGTGCGGCCGGTCTGTTCGTTCAACGCTTGGCATCCGATGGTCAGCCGCGACGGCACGCGGATGGTGGCGGATACGACGTTTCCCGATAACGGGTTGCAGGTGTTTGATCCCAACGATGGGGTCGGTGCGCCGCAACTGCTCTGCCGGTCGCAGTCGAGCAACGAGGGCAAACACTGGAATGTTGACCACTGCCCGTACGACGACGGCCCGGTTGAGGTCTATGCGCCGCAGCACACGCATCCGCATCCGAATTTTTCGCCGGATGGACGCTATGTGGTTTTTGCGTCGGATCAAAGTGGATGGGCGCAGGTGTACGAGTGTCGAGTCGAGATTTAACCACTAAGATAAAGGAAAGATTATGATACCCATCGTCGATACGCATCAACACATGTGGGATTTGGCGCAATTCGCGCTGCCGTGGTTAGAGAGCGAGGGAATGGACCCGCTGCGGAAAAATTACTTGATGAGTGATTACTTGGCGGCGGGTGCTGGGGCTGGTATTGCCCGCACCGTCTATATGGAAGTCGATGTCGCCGCTGAGCAGCACATTGCGGAAGCAGAGTTTGTCGCCGGCTTGTGCAGGGGCGACGACAATCCAATGGCCGGGGC
>VXZF01000336.1 GCA_009845645.1 Gemmatimonadota bacterium
GGAATAGAATTCCCCCCCTTCTTTATGAGGCGCTTATGCGGCGCAAGAACCGCTTACTTGCCAAATGAAGCCTTGATCTGGCCCCAAGTGTTGTCTTCGACGGCTGTGGGCGCGAGACCTTCAAAGGCTGACTCATCAACGCCCAGCATCACCCAGTCGGCAAAGAAATCAGCGTCGCCGAAGGATTCGACGTTGGGACCGATGGCCCAGCGCGAATGGCAGTTACAATCGTCAGATAGCTCGGCATCAGTATCGAAGACGTGCCCTGTAAGGCCGATGATTTCGTCCTGCTCGAAGTCGTGCAGGACGCTTCCGGCGGGATCTTCCCAGTTGAAGTCGTCCCAATAGACGCTCCACCATTCGGCCCGTTGACGCATCTCCTCAAAGGAATTGGGAGCCGTGCCGCTAAACCAATACGCATGGTCCGAGTACGGCGGCGTGTCGTACCAGGTAGCCTGGGTCATCCAAAACCAGTTCCACTCTCCCTCGCGGGCTTGGCCATTGTCGAACCAATAGTGGCTGATTTGGGCATGGCGACCGCGCTGGCGTGCCTTCTCTTCGTCGGTCTGGCCTTCCAGATCCCAGAAGGAGCCGCCCGAGTGATCGGCGTCCACAGTCGTTTCGATCGACTCGTTGCCCAACTGGTACTTGTCATCGAAGCGCTCGTAGGCCCAGTAGATGCGGTTGGTCTCCTCGTTCCAAGTGGGAATCCAACGGAAGGAAATCGAGGACACGTCCAAATCGCCGGTGTAGATCCACGCCCGAGTCGTACTCTGTACGACGTTCTGCTCGGTGATCCAAAATTCCTCGGGAATGATATCCCACTCGCTCAGATCGGCATCTAAGACCGGCAGGTGAGTCTCAGGCCATTGCCACACCGCACCGATAAAATCGGGCGGATCGTGGGCTTGTACCTGGGTGCTCAAGCCAAGCAAAAGCACAGGAATAAATAAGACGGATAAAACTTTCTTCAAAGCGACCCTCCTTCTTAGAGGTGTGAGGTTTTGAAGGTTTATGTACTTGATTTCTACGCTTCTGTAATTAATAAAAATAGACTATAAGGTCAAGCAAAAATCACTTTAAGCCGGCGATAATCGACAGAAAACTCAAGCCCGAGGTCTCGATTTCCCGACTCCGGTCAACAACCTCCAACGAGCGGCGGTCGAGGCGGATGCCCACCTGAGTGGTTAGCTCGTAGCCTAGATATTGGCTGGTATTGGTCAGTTGCAACGCCAAAACCGAGCCGCGAAAATCCCCAGTGAATAGCCCGGTTGCCAGTTCGTCTTCCCTTTCTTCGAGGTCGAAGAAAGAGCGCTGCTCCAAGCACTCGAATTCGGTGGTCTCAAGCACGGGGATGCTGCCGACAAAGAAAAAGATGCCGTCCCAAGAGCGCCGCTCGTCGAATGCTTGGCTAAAGGGCACCTCGCGCAGAAATTCGCTCTTGAATTTGGGCCTGAGACTCAGCGCCCGCCAGTAAAAGACATATTCTATCTTATTGATCAACCCGACAAAGCCCGAGGTCCGTCGCCCATTGCGCCCCTCGGGGCCCAGCGGGTCAAAGGCCACCACAGAATCGCCGGCCTCATCCGATGCGTCGCGCGAAAATTCGACCTCGCTGTCGCGCTGCCGCCAAGTCTCCCATTTGAAGCGATGCAGGGTCCGCCACAAATGCGGGCTAGAGTACTCCCAATCAGCGTAAAAAGTATTGATCCAAGTGTTCTCCGCAGCTAGGGGATCCAATACCGGCACATTGCTGCCAGCCGACTCGGACGCCGCGCCGAATGTGCTCCTAGGGATGATCCATTGCACCAAGTGGTCGGCGATTGCGTCTTCGGCCTTCTTAACCATGTCGAAAATCCGCAGACGGCCCCACCGCGACCCGCTCTGCTCCAAGATGAACATTCCATAGCTAGTCAGGTTGCGGCGGTCGGTCGCCAAGCGGATTTGCCGCAATTGACCCACCCGCAACTGGATACCCGGTGCCACCTCGAGTCCGCCGAAGACATTGTAACCCCAGTGATCTCGCTTGTAGGGATAGTCCGGCTCTTGGTCGTTCTCAAAGCGCTCCACCCACCCATTGTTGTTGAGATCAATGCCAAAGAGAAATTCCGGGCGATCCGCGGCATAGCGCAGAAAAGGCTCGTCGTAGTCGGGGAAAAAGTTTACCCGATCGACGGTGCTATTCTGATTGAAATCCGATATGAAGTCGCGATTCTCGTCATAACCGGGAAAAACCGCTGGATCGGACACGCCGCGGACCTCGATTTCGCGGCGGCGCTCGGTGGGAACAAAGCTGCCCTCACCCACCCGCAGCCAGTCGGGTTGCCGGTCGTTGTCGTCATTGTCATCTACAAACTCGTAGTGCAGGTTAACGGCCTCGGGGGAGTAGTCCGACACCCCATCTCGATTGACGGTCAGGACGCCGGTGCGATACCCATCTTCCATACCAAATCCCTCGCCCCTAAAGCTCCAAGGCCCCTCCCGGAAGGCCAAATTGACCAACCATCCTACCTCGTGGGGATCCCCCTCAATGCCGCTGATCGCACGGTGGGAATCGCGCCCTATGCTGGGGTATTTTCGGTACTGGGTATTGAGGTTTATTTCCCCGTAAAAATCGAAGCCGTGAAAATCCCGCACCTCGGCCGTCAGACCGATGATCTGGTTGGCCGTAGGTAGCCCATAGTCGAAGACGACCTCGCGCTGGTTCAGTTGGTTCTTGATATTGCCATCGGCCCGCGCCACAGGTAAAAATTGAGGCACGTTAAATTTGTCCGTCTGCCTATTGGAACTGACCCCAACGCGGTAATCGTTGGCTAGCACGAGGCGAAAGCGCACGTCTCGAATGGCGCTAATCGCGGCTTCGGCCTCAGATAGGGTGAGATCTAAGTGTTGCTGGAAGAGCGCACGCAAGGTTCCCTCTTCCCCCGTCGTCTCCCTAGGAGCCAAGTGATATTGCAAAATGATCTGGTCGGCTCCATCGGCCGTTAGAAACCCCCGGTCTATCTTCCCTCCCGCAATGGTCGGTCTAAAGCCGATACTGCTGCTGAGGATGACGGTATCCCGCTCCACGTGAACTAGCTGGTCCCCAATCATCTCCTGACGGCTTAGGGTAGTGCGAATCTCGATCTCCTCGCTAACCAAGACGGCACCACCTTCGCCATCTTCTGGCGAGTCGTCCGAGAGCCGTACCAAGAGCAGATCAACTCGCTGAGCCAGTTGCCCCGCCGTCAGGGCACCCTTGAACACATTCCCTTGGAAGCTCTCGTTGCTGCCGGTGTTGTTGTGGCTGTTGACGAAGTTCATCCCCAACGTAAAAAAATCAGTCAAGTCGGCTTCAACTCGACCCGCAGTGAGGTTGGTAGCGTACTGGAAACGCGCGGTGCCCCCCGAAAGGAGCGGGAACGAAATCCGCGAGAAAAGCCCCGTGGCGCGAAAGCGGTCTGCGGCAAAGTCAGCTACTACCCCGTTAAACCCCGCCTTGCGGAAAGTCATCGGCGTTAGGGTAGTCCATATCTCGTCTCCGACCATCACCGAATAGCGGTACTGGCCCTTGGAGTCCCCGGATATGACCAAGCGGCTAAACCAGTTGTTGTACGGAGCACTTTTCCTGATGGAGGAACTCTCGGCGATCAGTGGTTTTGTCTGGCGCCAGTCGTACACCAGCCAGCCTCGCGTAATGAGGCGCCCGAAGGGATCGTAGAAGAGATCCCCCTCTGCCGCGGGGTTGATATAGCGCCTGTGGGCTTGGCGGGCGTAGTTGGTGTACTCCCACTGGTTGCGACCAAATTCGCCGAAGAGGGGAGCCGGCATGTACCAGCGCTGCACAGTCGGGTCCAGCGCCTCCATATAAGTAGTCACACCGGGCACGTGGTAAATGACGCGGTCTCCCACTCGATCCCCCAGCCGACCCCCATAGTCGAC
>VXZF01000658.1 GCA_009845645.1 Gemmatimonadota bacterium
CCGCTGGATACGACTTGGGTCGGGATGGGCGTCTCGACCCGCTTGCGGTAGCCGCGCTGCAAGTGCTGCAACTGTCTTGCGGTAAGCCAATCAGACATGGTTCGAGTCCTTTTTTGCGCCTGAATATAGCAATCCGGCATGATTTGAACGATTCAATCGGTGGATCACCTTGTGCATCCTATTCTGCGTCCATTTGCGGATCACCTTGTGCATTCTACGTAGCGCATTAACCCGCTGCGTCTTATCTTCCCGCGCACACCTCACCCGGAGAATTCATCATGCGCATCGGCATCATGGGCGTCCACTACGGCCACATCGGCGGCATGATCCAATCCGCCTCGCAGGCAACAAATGGCCAGATCGTCGGCTTGGTTGAAGCCGACGACGCACTCTGCGCGCGCTACGCATCCATCTCCCGCTTCGCTACCTTGGAAGACATGATCGACCGCGCCCAGCCCGAACTGATCCTCGAAGGCTTGATCCACCACGAGAAAACCGCGCTCGTGGAAACCTGCGCCCGCGCTGGCATTCATCTGCTCCTCGACAAACCCTTGTGCCACTCGCTCGACGACTGGGAGCGCATGCGCCGCGCTGTCGCCGCCAGTTCGATCCACGTATCCATGTGGTTCACCTCGCGCAGCTATCCGCCGTTCATCGCCCTGCGCCAAGCCATCCTCGACGGCGCGCTCGGGACCATCGCCAGCCTCATCTCCACCCACCCGCACAAGATTCGCCGCGACACAGCCCCGGCCTGGTATTTCGATCCGAATCAGTACACGGGCGCATTCCACGACCTCGCTTGCCACGGCGTCGATCAAATCCGCTGGCTCACCAATGCCGAATGCGTCGGCGTCCACGCCCTCACCACCTGCAAGCGGTTCACGGATGAGCCGCGCTTAGACGACCATGTGCAGGCTTCCTTTGAGCTATCCGACGGCGCATTGGCCACCCTCACCGCCGACTGGCTCACGCCCCAAGCCTCGCCCTCGTTTGGCGACACTCGCTTCATCATCATGGGCACAGCCGGCTCGGCACACCTGCGCGCCTATGCCGACGACCACCTGCTCATCGCCACCAACGAGCGCGAGCCATACTCACCCGATTTGCCCGCAGACCAAAGCGGCGAGTTCGTCGCCAACCTGATCGACGCCATTGAACGCGGCACCGACCTCTTCATCCCCACCCGCTCGGTGTTCGCCACAGCCCAAGCCTGCCTGCTGGCCCAAGAGTCCGCCCGACAAGGAGGCGCGTTCCTCCGTATTCCACCCTTTGCGCTATGAGCGATAACCATGTCCACCGACCTCATCGACCCCAAAAAGCACCGCCAGCTCTTTCTCGACAGCCGCGCTTTAGTCTCTGAGCAAGGCACCACCCGCACCCTGCATCCACCCAAAAGGTGCGGCCCCCTCATCACCGGCGGCATCCAGAGCCGCAGCGCGCCCTTTTGGAACCCGGACGAGGAGCGCTACGAATGGTGGTACAACGGCCCGCAAGACCGCTTGGCCATCTCCCGCGACGGCGAGCACTGGGAACAACCCTCCCTCGGGCTATACGAGTGGGACGGCAGCAAAGACAACAACATCGCCTGCGACCCCAACGGCCCGGGCCTGTACCACATCGTCCGCGACGAGCGCGACCCAGACCCAAACCGCCGCTACAAGGCCCTGTTCGGCGTCCACGGCCGCGGCGGTGCCATTTCTCCCGACGGCTTTGCTTGGACCCCGCTCCCCAGTTCTTCCATCCCCAGCCAAGACGAATCCCAGTTCGCGTACGACCCCTATACCGAGCAATTTCTCGCCATGGTCAAGCAGCCCACCGAGTGGGGCCGCTCGGTCTGGCTGGCGACCAGCCGCGACTTCGACCACTTCACTGCGCCCGAGCTCATCTTCCACGCCGACGAAACCGATTGGGAAAACTGCCGCCAGCGCGTCCGCACCATCGTCGACGACCCAGCGTACATCACCCCGCCGATCGTCGATGACGAGGACTACCACGCCGAGATCTACAACATGGCCGTCATGCCCTATCAGGGGCTGTACATCGGCTTCCCCACCGTCTTCAACCCCATCGGCGCCATCCCACCGCCAGCCACCAACTTCACCCGCATCAACCAGATCGAAATGGCCGTCTCGCGCGACCTGCACACTTGGGATCGCGTGGCCGACCGCACGCCCTTTATCGGCATCGAACCTTGGGATGGGGAAAACTACGGTACCAGCCAACTCCTGATGGCCGGTGCGCCACGGGTGCGCGAAGACGGCGAGATTTGGGCTTACTACAACGCCCTCCGTATACCGGGCAGCGTGGAAATGTACCAACGCTTCAACCGCTGCAAGGAGCTATTCCGGCTCGGAGTAGAAGAGCGCCACTTCGCCGACCCGGGCGCGCTCTGCTTGGCCAAGCTGCCGCCCGACCGCTTCGTCTCCATCGACGGCGACGAAATCGCCACCCTCGTCACCCAGCCCTTCCACTGGCGCGGCCAAGACCTCTACCTCAACGCCAACGCCCGCTGGGGCGAAATCTACGCCGAGATCCAAGACGCCGAGACCGGCAGACCCCTCCCCGGCTTTTGGGTGCCCGGAGAGGAGCCGCCGCCCTTCACCGGCGATAGCCTACGGGGTAAATACGAGTGGAAACACCCGCACGATTTAGTATTTGAAAAACCAGTGCGCCTGAAATTCTACCTGCACCAATCCCGCCTCTACGCCTACTGGCGCGAAGACCGCAACGATGCATGACGTGTTGAATAGGAATCTACCCGCGTCGAGAACTGCACAGCACCGACAGTGAGATCTCCTCGCTGCTACGTGCCTTGATCTGCTTTTGAAGTACTAGAAATTCGTAGGGTTAGGTTTGTGGAAGTGTGGAAGTACGGTAACACTCGATTCTGTACGGTAACAGTTTTGGCTAGCCCGAAAAGACCTTAACGGTCACCGTCGCGAGCAAGCCCATCATCGTCGCCCACATGCCGATCATCGTGCCGAGCAGCCAGCGAAAGTCCCGACGGTGGCTATCCTCTAAGCGGTCTATGCGACGCTCTAAATCGCTCTTCAAGCTACCTATCTGGCTCTCTAAATCGCTCTTCAAGCTGCCTATCTGGGCCTCTAAGTCGCTCTTCACGCTATCTATACGACGCTCCAAGCTGCCTAAGCGATCGTTGATCTGCTCGGTGATGCCTTCGAGGCGACCAATGCGGTCGCTGTAGTCGAGGGGGGAACGTTCTGCCATGCCTGCCATCTCCTACTTATAGGTTCAATCTACTCACCATGTTAGGCAAAAGCAAAACGTGGACCAGAAGCGCTAGCTTCAGCGCACCAACGTCATCTTCCCAGTCCGCACTCCACCCACAGCAGCCAAGCGATACAGGTACACGCCGCTGGCCACCGCCCGCCCCACGTCGTCGCGCCCATCCCAACGCGCTAGGTGCCACCCTGGGGCCACCGCGCCCTGCACGAGAGTCCGTACCTTCTGGCCATTCAGCGCATAGACCGCCAGATGCACCGGCCCGGCGACCGGCAGTGCGTAGCGGATCGCGGTCGTCGCGTTGAACGGGTTGGGATAATTCGCAGCCAACGCCAGCGCGACCGGCTGCGACGCGGCCTCGTCGAGCACGGCCGTCAGCGCCGGTCCCACAATCCGCAATTCGTCGAACCAGAACTGAATCCCGTCTAAGGCGTGGTGCTCGGCCACGATGTCGAAGCGGTCAATGGCCTGCCAGTCGAACGCGCCGATCGGATTGAACCACTCATTCTCCCAAGCCCCGTGCTCGGCGAAGTCGCCAAGCGGCACCCGCACCTTATGCCACGCGCCATCCCACGGCACCACCTGCTCATCTATCGTATAGCGCATGCGCCAAGGGTGATCGTCCGGGTCTTCGGTATCCGTATCGACCAAGCGAATGTCAAACGACGATCCCGG
>VXZF01000666.1 GCA_009845645.1 Gemmatimonadota bacterium
ATCTGCTATAAACTTACAACATATTATTTTATATATACTTATGCATTATTTAATATCCAGATGTAACCAAATTGAAACAAACTCTTGACGCGCCGTCGCGCCGTATTATATTGAATTAGAGGCGGTGATTAGGGTCTTCTGTATAACTCCCCTGAATACGCTCCCTTTAGCTATGGGAGCAGTCAGTTGGCCCTCTTAATTTGTTGCTCATTAAATAGCACGGAGTCGCGCTTGGGTGTGCTCCGATTAGCTGATTGAGCCTTTTTGTAGGCTTTGATGAGGCAAAATATCGGTATGGGCAAAATCATTGCTATCGCCAATCAAAAAGGCGGGGTGGGCAAGACCACTACGGCTGTCAACCTTGCTGCCGGTCTGGCCATTTTCGGCTATCGAACCCTACTCATCGACTTAGACCCGCAGGCCAATGCCACTAGTAGTTGCGACGCCGAGCTCGGCAGCGACTATGCCTCGACCTACGAGGTCTTGATAGGCCAGCTCAGCGCCTCCTCGGCGACCTTTCCCACTTATATAAAGGACCTCTTCGTAGTGCCCGGGCACGTCCGCCTCGCAGGTGCCGAAGTGGAGATGGCCGCGATGGTCGGGCGCGACAAGCGGCTGGCCGAAGCTCTGGATCCGATAAAACGACAGTACGAATTTATACTCATTGATTGTCCGCCTTCCCTAGGCTTGCTGACAATCAACGCACTGAGCGCGGCCGATTCCGTGCTCATTCCGGTGCAGTGTGAATACTATGCCTTAGAAGGCGTCAGCAAACTCAACGATACCATCCGCGTGGTGCGGCGCTACCTCAATCCCAATCTCGAAATCGAGGGCGTCTTACTTACTCTATACGACAATCGCTTGCAGCTTTGTCGCCACGTGGCCCAAGAAGTTCGCAACCACTTCGGCGACAAGGTCTATCAGACGATCATCAGCCGCAACATTAGCTTGGCCGAGGCCCCGGGTTTTAGCCAGCCCGTCGCGCTCTACGACGCAGAATCGAGAGGCTCTAGCAACTACAGCAGCTTAGTTTCCGAAATCTGTGCCGATAGGCCCTCTGTCTTGGCCTAATCCCCCATCTACATTTCTACATTGATTGTTCTTGACAATCGTTTGCATCAGCATATTATATTCATTTTTGCATTATATATCCAAAAAGAAAGGAAGGTTGTTTGTGTATTCTTGTACGTCTGCGAACTCGGACGCGGCTACGCGAGTGGGCGCGTCCTCCCCCTGCTGTGCTGACCATCCCGAATTTATCACCCAAAACGCCCAAGTCCGCCGCCTGCTAGCCCAAGCCGACCGGGTCGCTGAGTCCCCAGCGACCGTGCTCCTCACCGGAGAAAGCGGCACGGGCAAAGAAGTGTTGGCGAGGCGTTTGCACGGGCGCAGCCCAAGGCGCAGAGCCTCGTTTGTGCGGCTCAACTGCGCCTCACTACCCGAAGGCGTATTGGAGAGTGAGCTGTTCGGGCACGAGAAAGGAGCCTTTACTGGTGCGGTCCGTCAGCACTTAGGTCGCTTTGAACTAGCCGATCGCGGGACCTTGTTTCTCGACGAGATTGGCGCAGCGGATATGCGCGTGCAACTGCGCCTGTTGCGCGTCCTGCAAGAACGCGAGTTCGAACGCGTCGGAGGTGCTGAGACCTTGCGGGTAGATGTGCGGGTCATTGCCGCCACTAACGTCGATTTGCGGGAAGAGGTCCGCAAAGGAACCTTCCGCGAAGATCTCTTCTACCGGCTCAACGTCGTACCACTCAAGCTGCCGCCGCTGCGCCAGCGCAAGGGAGACATTCCCCTACTAATTGAGCACTTTATCCGCCGATTGGCGGCGCAGAACAGGTGCAAAATTCGCGGGCTCGACGCCGCGGCCTTAAACCACTTCTTGGCCTATCCATGGCCGGGCAATGTGCGGCAGTTGGAAAACGCGCTTGAGCGTATGGTCATTCTCGCAAGCGACAGCTTATTGCGGGAAGAAGACGTGCCCGAAGAGATCGTCCACTGGCAGGACGAAGAAGAGTCCGATCTAAGCCAGCGCGATTTTAAGGAAGCGCGGAACTCGTTTGAGCGGCACTTCCTCTGCGAGGCTCTGCACCGACACCGCGGGGTAATTTCGCAAGTAGCCGAAGACGTGGGCCTGTCGCGCAAGAGCCTGTACGCAAAGCTAGAACATCTCGACATTGACTACCAACACTACCGCACCTAACTCACAGGCGCGTGGCGAGCGCACGGTGGAATTTTGCCATCTGGCCTTCGAGATAGGCCCGGTGCTCGCCATCGGTCGGCTCGAGCGCGAGGGCTTGGCGCATAATGGCCACTGCGTGGGCATGCCGCCCCAACAGATGCAGCAATTCCGCATAGGTGTCCAAATAGACCGGGCTTTCCGCGTCGAGCTTGACCGCGCGCATCGACAGATTTAGGGCATAGCTAAGACGCTGGCCCTCTTCTGCATAGGTCCAAGCCAAGTTGTTGAGGATCAGGGGATCGTCTGGCGCACCGGCCAAGGCACGCTCGTAGTATTCAATAGCGCGGTCGGGCCGCTCGCGCTCGTAATAGATGCGGGCGATGTCAACTGCGCTAACGACCCCGGCCGTCAGCGCTTGATCAAAAGTGCGAGCGGCCCGTTCCGCAAGCCCTTGGCGAAGTTGGCAATCTCCCAAGGTGAGGACGAGTTGCCGGTCATCGGGTTGAATGCGCACGGCCTCGACAAGCGCGACTTCGGCCTCGGCGAATCGCCCCTCCGCAATCAAAAGGCGACCGAGTTCAATGTGGGCGAAGAGGTGGTGCTCGTCGAGTCGGGTGGCTTGGCGCAGCGCTTCTACGGCTGCGTCGGGCCGCTCTTGACGGGCGTGGAGCCAGCCCTCGGTTGCCCACAGCGACGCACTCTCCCCGTGGTCTGCGCGCAATTGCGCGAGGAGTTTTTCGGTTTGGGCGAAGCGCTCCTCTTTTTCGCAAATGTCACGCAAGGCTCTGTACAGATCGTCGTTGTCCGGTGCCAAGGCAACGGCTTGGCCGATCAGCTCTAGGGCGGCATCCACTTCGTCTAGGCCCAGCCGGGCGAGGGCGGCGATGAGCAGCAAGCGGTCATCCGGCCCGTCTTGGCGAACGGCCCGGCGGGTTTCGGCCAAGGCTTGGTCGTAGAGGCCGTCGCGCAAGTAGGCGTGCGCTAGCTGGGCGTGCCCGGCTCGGTAGGCCCCGCATTGCGGATTACTGATGACGAACGCGCCAAGCAGGGCACAGCAAACGGCCTGTCTAGCAAGGCGCATTCAGAACTCGTGGCGGTAGGTGCCGATGTGGAGGAGCAGACCGATAGCGAGGAGGTTGGACAGCAGCGAAGAGCCTCCCGAACTGAGAAAGGGCAGCGGTAGGCCGGTGATAGGCATGACGCCGATGGTCATGCCAACGTTGATAAACACGTGAAAGGTCAGCATCACAGCCAAGCCGAGGGCTGTCAGGCCGTAAAAGGCATTATTGGCCATGGAGGCGATGTGCAACGCTCGATAGATAAGAAGAAAGAATAGGCCCAGCACTATCAGGGCCATGACAAACCCCCCCTCCTCCGCAATGACCGAGAAAATAAAATCGGTATGAGCCGCTGGCAGGAACTGGTGCTTAGTCTGCGTGCCTTCTAGTAGGCCCTTACCCGTCAGCCCTCCAGAGCCAATGGCGATCTTGGATTGGATGATGTTCCACCCAGATCCAAGTGGATCGCTCTCCGGATTAAAGAAGGTCATAATGCGGGCCTTCTGGTATGAGTGCAGAAAGTTTTCCAAAAAGTACACCGTGAGCAAACCCGCCGAGGTGTTGACGACGGCCATGGAAATGGTCAACCAGAGCCGACGCATAAAATGGTGAATCAGGAAGGTGCTGCCGACGACAAAGACAGCGAAGACATAGGGAGTATTCTGT
>VXZF01000164.1 GCA_009845645.1 Gemmatimonadota bacterium
TGGGATTCGCGTAGAGTCAGAAGTCCACTTCGAATATACCGACGGTGAGGAAGTAAAAGAGAAGACCGTGCCCGTCGCGGTGGTCAAGTTCGAGCGGTATATGAAAAAAAGGAGCCCTGATAATCCCAAGTTCAGGGGACAAGTGTTCGACATGCGGGTGGGGTCAGTCGAACTAAACGGCAAGAAAGTCGAACTAGCTATAGTACCCACCAGCGACGCAGCCACCTATCACGGTCGGGGCGGTCGCATCATTTGGGATCTAAACAAGGATGGACTCTTTGAAAATGAAACCGAATCTAGCGAATGCTACCGGACCAATAGTTCCTTCAACATCCTCGGCAGGTCACTTCAGGTCAAGATGATCAGCCCATCCGGGGATAAAATCGTGCTAGTACCGGCCGACGTGGAAGTCTCCCCCAAGATCGAGATAACAAAAGGTGAACCCGCGCCCGAGTTCGCGGTAGTAGATGTCCACGGCGATACGCTCCGCCTCGCTGACTTCCGGGGACGTCACGTTCTGCTCGACTTCTGGTTCACGACCTGCGCACCGTGCATAGAGGATACGCCAGAGCTAGTGGAGATATACAGTGCAAAGCAGGCACACGGCCTCGAAATCATCGGCATCAGCGTCGATAAGAGCCGCGAGGCAGTGCTTCGCTATGTGGAGAAGAACGGGATCGAATGGCCCCAAGTAATCGAAGTCGAAAACGAAACCAAGCCAACAAAGATATACCACATAAGCGGATTCCCCTCGTACGTCTGGATCGGCCCAGATGGCGTCGTAATCAACCCAGAGCTAAAAGGCGATCTAGACAACCTATACGACGCGTTTTGACGGAACTAGGTTCGATTCCACTTACGAAGAGTCCATCACTGAAAAAGGAGCGAGTGCCATGAAAACTTTAGCATCGATGCTGTTGATCGCATACCTGTCGGCCGCAGCCACCGCCTCGGCGGAAGTCCTCTACGAGGTACACTTCACAGAAGAGGAGATGACCTTAGACGGACGCGCCGATGAGCAGAGTTGGAGCTTAGCTCCGCCTATCGAACTGACAGACCGGGCCTACCGCAGCCTAAAGCCGATTAGCCCCGCAAGCACAAGGGTGAGAGCCTTGTGGAACGAACAGGGCCTCTTGGTCTTGTACCAGTGCCAAGACCAGAGCATTTTGGCGACGATTACCAAGCGGGACAGCTCCGTGTACATAGATGATGACGTGGAGTTATTTCTCGACCCAGACATGGACGGCACCCACTATCTCCAACTGGCCATCAACGCGCTTAATACCCAGATGGACGTCCTTCATTCCGCGATAGACAACAAGCCCTCTTTTTCCAACTGGGATTCCGGCTTTGAAAGCGCGGTCGTCGTAGCGGGCAACTTGGAGGATGGAACTGACCAGGACGAGTCGTGGACGGTTGAACTCTTCTTTCCTTGGAGCAGTATGGGCCAAGAGGCACTGGAATTAAACCTCTACAACTACTACAAGGTGAACTATAGAGATGTGTTAGGCGACCAATCAGTTCCACCGAAGGTTGGGGATAGGTGGAGGGCCAACTTCAACCGCTTCGATCACGGCTGGGGCGAGGACGACTTTGGCAAGGTATTCTACAGAGAAAAGGATATAGCCAGCGGCTGGGGAATCTCTCCTACTTCAGGTTCTTTTCACGAATCGGCGCATTGGGGCGTACTGGTCTTCGTCAAGTGAGGCACTTGGTCGGCAAGGACATCGCGGAATCGAGTGGGAAGGAGAATAACCATGCTACGCAATAACCTGATCATCGCTTGGCGCAATCTGATGCGCTATCGCCTGCACACGGCGATCAACCTCGCGGGGCTGGGCTTGGGCATGGCGTTCTGCTTGCTTGCGTGGCGCTTTGCCTCTCAGGAGTGGTCGTTTGATCGCTTCCACGGCAAATCGGACCGGATCTATCGCGTTTATGTCGAGGCTATGGGGACGGAGGAGGGGTTAGTGCGCTACGCCGATGTGATTGATTTTGCTTTCGCCCCCGAGTTGGAGGCCCTTTCACCGCACGTAGAGCGCACGGTGCGCCTCAGTGCGGCGAGAGGGAACGACATAGATGACCGCGTCGTGCGCACGACCTTCGAAGGTAGTTCGCGCGATGAGGAATTCCTCCTCGTCGATCCGGCGTTTTTTGAGGTCTTCGACTTCCCGCTCCTGCTAGGGGACGAGGCCACGGCGCTAGCCGAGCGCAATTCCGTCGTCTTGAGCTACGAGATGGCTCAACGCCTGTTCGGCGACGCCGATCCGCTGGGCCATAGTCTGAGGTTAGCCTCGCTGGCTACACTCGATGTCGAGGATTTCACCATCACCGGCGTGGCCGCGCCGGTTCCGCGCACATCGTCGATTCAGTTCAATATGCTGCTGCCGTTCGACAACACGGAGTTACTCTACCACGATTCCCCGGATGCGTGGGAAGGCACGTGCAACGTATACGTCCTGCTCGCACCCGATGCAGATCCGGCCGACTTGGCACCGGCCTTTGTGCAACTCACGCGGGACATGGCTCAAAGGGATGGATGGGAGATCCCGGAAGGCTTTACAGAGGATTTCTCTTTGTTTCGGGTGCAGCCGCTGACCGACCTGCGCTCGGATACCAGCGTGATGTCATTTAAGGACGGACACGGCGTGGTGGAGCCGAGGGATCCGTTTATCTCGTATGTACTCGTCAGTATGGCCTTGGCAGTCTTGTTGATGGGATGTATCAACTTCGTCAATCTGGCCATTGGGCGGGCCTCGCTGAGGGCAGCGGAGGTCGGTGTGCGCAAGGCGGCGGGTGCTGGACGCGGGCAGTTGATGCGTCAGTTCATCGGTGAGGCGGTGGTGCTATCTGTCGTCGGGTTGGGTGCTGGTTGTGCGTTGGCGGCGCTGCTACTGCCGGCGTTTAACGCCACCTTCTCGCAGGAGCTGTCGCTTGGTTTGAGCGAGCCGAGTATGCTGGGTGCATTGGGGGTATTGCTGTTGCTGGTCAGCTTGGGAGCGGGTTGGTATCCGGCGTTCGTGCTCTCCCGTCTGGATCCTTTGAGCGCGATTCGGCGCAGTATATCTATGACTGGAGTTACTCGGTTTAGCCGCGTGCTTGTGGGTGTGCAGTTGGCCATTTCCGTGGGATTGATCACTTGTACGCTGGTCATGTATCACCAATTAGAGCACGTCATGGCCCGCGACATGGGGATCGACCCAGAGCGCGTCATAGCGGTACATACGAAGGCTCTCTACGACTTGAAGCCCCATCATCCCTTCCTCGTGAAGGCATTCCTCCGCCATAGTCGGATCGCCTCGGTTGCCATGGTGGACAAGGACTTCCTGGAAGACACTCTTTGGTCCGACTACCAAGCTAAGACCGAGAGTGGTCGGGAGACGAAAGTCCGTCCTTACACGGTAGATCACAACTTCGTAGAGACCATGAAGTTGGAACTGATAGGCGGACGGGATTTCTCGCTGGCTCAGGGCGACAAGGATAATCGCGCATTGATCTCTGAGAGTGCGGCGGCGCGTCTGGGACTCGCCGACCCTATTGGCGAGACCATCGAAGTAGGGCGGATGTCGCGGTCGAGGGGATTCAGGCCGGTGAATGGAGCGCGTGGAGGTGGAGCACGCATCATCGGCATCGTCAAGGACTTTACCTTCGAGTCAGGGTACGAGGATGCCCCTCCGGGTCTGCTGTTGCTAAACCCCCACTTGGGGTGGCCAAGCCACTACAGTGTTGATCTCATGTTCGTCCGCGTAAAGCCGGGAGATATGCAGGAGGTCGTCCAGTACATGCAAGAGTCATGGGACAGCATCGTTGATCATGCGGACTTCAATTTCTCCTTCCTACAGCAGGAGTTGGAGGCGGCCTACCGCGACGAGTTGCGCTGGCGTCGGCTCATCACGTGGGCTGC
>VXZF01000449.1 GCA_009845645.1 Gemmatimonadota bacterium
TTCTGGTGAGATCAGCGACCTTGGTGATAAGGTATCCGTCGCGGTGGTAGAGGCCAGCGTTTATCGTCGTGTACCGGCTCTCATTCGCATCTCGCGCATAGAGAGAGATATCCGTCAGTTCATACCCGCCCCGCTTCGGGCCGGTTCTAAACCCCTGATACAGTCCGTCCTGACTCTCACACAGAGTTACAATCCTGTCTGATCCTGAAGCTTGCAGCATATTCGTCACAAGTGTGGTAATCGGCGGATCGTATTCAGCGCGTGCAGTCACAGCGATGACGAGGGCAGTAGCCATGGCCAAAAGCACCGCTCCAGTCCGGTGCCAGCTATCCTGGGGTTTGGCCAACACATGGTCTTGCCGTTGCCATAGTCGAACCCGGTGCCCGATATTCAACCCCCTGAGGCCGCGACGGCTTGTCGCCCGCCGTTGTGAGTCTCCTGCCTCAGCATCTGCCACCACCCGCTTGTCAAGGTAGTCAATCAGCACAGTTATCATGACCGGCCTCCTTATCTTCATTGCCAGCTAGGATGAAAAACGCCCTCTCATCCAATGCTTAGCACAAACTGTGCCGAGACCTTAGAGGATGGATTAAGTCCTTTATATAAAAGGTGTTAGGAAAATTGATACGGAAGGCTGGGGATTTCCGAAATGATTCAGAACGAAACAATTCAGAAGACGCAAAATAAAAAAGAGAAGCGGCTATCTATCTGAAATCGCGTTAGTTATGGTGCGGTTTGCGGCATTTGCAGCGGCAATCGTTTAATATTGCAACAGTTGCAACAGTCGATTCGGAACCGAGCGATATAGTCGTTGCCCAGTCGGCTGTTACTTCTCCGCCAACAGGTTGTACTTTCTCAACTTCCGGTACAGGGTCACGCGATTGACATTCAGCACTTGCGCGGCCTTGGTGATATTCCAATCCGCGGCTTCGAGGGCGTGGACAACGGCTCGCCGCTCAGCTTCCTGTAGCGAAAGGGGATGGGGAGAATCTTCAGAGTCCGTTGGAGTTGTAACCAAGGCGGCGAGTTGGGGCGGGAGGTTGCTGACTTGCACGCTGTCTGTGGTCTCCAGCAACAGGGCGCGTTCAATGGCATTTCTGAGCTCGCGCACGTTGCCTGGCCAGTCATACGCGAGCAATGTTTGCAGCGCCGCCGGGGAAATCCCGCGAGTGGATTCGTCGGCGCGTTCGGCATAGTCTTGCAGAAAATGGGCTGCCAACAGGGGAATATCCTCGCGGTGTTCTCTGAGGGGCGGAATGACGAGGGGAAAGGCAGCCAAACGGTAGAACAGGTCCGTGCGAAATCCTCCGTCTTTTACCGCGCTTTCCAAGTCTCTATTAGTCGCCGCAATCACGCGGATGTCAATGGGAATCGTAGCGGTTCCACCCACTCGCTGGATTTCTCGCTCTTCCAAGACGCGCAACAACTTGGCTTGCAGCGCGAGGGGCATGTCGCCAATCTCGTCGAGCAAAACAGTGCCACCTTGGGCGTGCTCGAACTGCCCGACGCGCCGCGTTGACGCCCCGGTAAAAGCCCCGCGTTCGTGGCCGAAAAGCTCGCTTTCGATCAGCGTCTCGGGAATGGCTGCGCAATTGACGGCGACAAAGGGGCCTGTCTTTCTCGGGCTGTTGTAGTGAATCAACTTGGCGACGAGTTCTTTACCGGTGCCGCTTTCGCCTTGAACTAGCACCGTAATGTTGCTTTCAGCCGCCCGCTGCATTAGCGCGTACACCTCCTGCATGTTTTTGCTTTTGCCCACCATGCCGTCAAAGGCGTACGTCGTCCCGAGTTCACTGCGCAAGCGCGAGACCTCAGCTTTCATCTGCTCGCTCTCAACCTCTTTGGACACGTCCCGGTACATGACGATATGGCCCATAGGATCTTGTTGACTGTTGTGTACGGGCGCTGTCGAGCGATAAAACAACCGGGGGTTTGAGTTGCCGGATTCGGAGACTTCTTCCTCCAAGTCGCCCGTGCGGGCCAAAAACAGCTCGCGCCCCCATTCAGGTAGAACGGGAGGTCGGAGGCGCTCCCCGATGCGTTCAATGAGGTCACTTGGCGACATTTGCTTCAACTCGCTTTCCGTGGCCTCAAGCAGCTTCTCATACCCTTGATTCGCCACCTGCAGGCGTCCCTCGGCATCGAACATGCCAATGGCATCTCCCGTTGCGTCAAGCACTGCTTGGAGCCTTTGATTGCTGAATTCCAGTTTCTGATTGCTATCTTCGAGTTCCCGCTGGTGCTTTGCCAACTCCTGTTCGATGTTCCACTTCCCAGTAAGCGAAAGCGTGATCTGCTGAATCTCCTCGCGCGAAAACGGCTTGCGGATGTAGAGCAACTTGTGCAGCAATTCCATGTCGTTGACAATGTCAGTCAGCGTCTTATCCGAGTATGCGGTCATAATGACGATTTCGAGGTCCCGCTCGAATTGCCGAATCTGACGCACGGTTTCAATGCCATCCGCGCCCGGGGGCATTCTGACGTCAACGTAGGCCAGCGCAAAGGGACGATTCGCTTCCTCGGCTGCTTTGACCATGGCACAGGCTTCCTCCCCGCTTGTCGCATGGGAAAGTTCAAACTGCGACAGAACGGGCTTATCGCTCTGCGCGACGAACGCGTCCGCTAACTCATCCGTTGCCCTCTTGGTAGAGCCGGAGACTAGCATTTCTTCAAAGTCGTTGTGAATTTCCTCTTGGTCATCAACGATCAGCACGCGGTAGTTCCAAGAGTCGTTTGATTTCATAAAGCCGCCTTTATAGTTGCTCGATCGTGAGGGAAAAGTTCGAAATGGATGGTTGGAGGTCCGCAGCAATAGAACGCACAGACGACGTCAGACAGAGGGTTCCGACGTGGCGTCCCCACCGCGATCGGTAGAATTGAGCCGCAGCGAGACGCGCATGGTGGTGCCGGTGCCATAGCCGTCGCTCAAGGGCTGAATTTTCCCCCCGGAGCCCGTGACAAAATTGGCCGCCGAATGAAGCCCTAGCCCGCTCCCCTCTTGCTTCGTCGTATAACCCGCCCCAAAGATCGTTTTGAGGTTTTTCTGCTCAATGCCAATGCCGTTATCCTGTACCTCTAGGACAAGAAAATCCTGCCGAACATACGCTCTGATTTCGATGCGCGGCTGTTCCTCAAGCCCACCTGATTTCTTCAACTCATCGATGGCTTCCATCGCATTCTTGAGCAGATTGACCAGCATCTGGTTAAACTGTGTTTCCTGAATGCGAATCTCTTCAGGCGCATTGCCGCAGTCCACATGCGTCCGTATGCCCCTGCTGGCAAACGAGTCTTGCACGATTTTCAGGGCACCAGAGATGGCCTGACGCAGGTCGACATCTTTGCTGGTCATGGCTTTGCTGTCAAAGCCCCGTTGCGCACGGACGATATCCACGATGTGGCTCGTCTGGCTGTTGACGCGTTCAACCGTGCGGATCAATTCCCGATTCTGCTCGACAAAATCGGCGGCGAGAGCCAGCAGAAACGGCCGCACCTGTTGGCCTTGCGGGTCGTGCTGAACATAGTCGTCCCAATCTCCCGCATGCGCCTTGACGGCCTCCGACAAGGCCGCTAAGCGTTCGATCAGCGGATCGTTCACCAACTGTTCTTTCAGGGTGCCAACGCCGATGGCCACGCTGGTAATGGCATTGCCGATGTTGTGCAGGATCGTATCCATAACCTCGAGGCGACCTTGTGCAAAGGCCTGGACCAAGGCTTCTTCGGCCCGCACTCTCTCCGTCACATCACGAAAAACGATGACCCCGCCGTGAGCCGTGGTACCGGGCGACGCAATGGGCCTGCCATTGGCGCTGATATAGACCCCCTCCGGCTTGGCCGTCGTGCGGATGAACATCTCCATCTCATCGGTCGCCTCCCCGCGCAGGGCGCGCACG
>VXZF01000628.1 GCA_009845645.1 Gemmatimonadota bacterium
GCGCGCCCATCTGGCGTGCCATATCCAAGCGCACCGAGCTGTTGCCCAGCCCCACGACTCGCGCGCCAAAAAGCGGGCCTAACGCCACCGCCCCCAGTCCCAAGACGCCCAACCCCACCACGGCCACGGTCTCGCCGGGCGCGAAAAACGCCTTGGTGTAGCAATGCATGCTCAAGGCGTACAAATGGGCAAACACCGCGTCTTCGGCCGCGACCCCGTCCGGCACATGCACGATGCTCTCGCTGTCTCGCGCCACGTACGCCGACTGATGGGGATGCCGCGACACCACCCGATCTCCCACCGCGAACTTGGTGACCTTGTTGCCGACCCCGCGCACCACGCCTAGGTTGCTGTCGCCCACCCAGCGCGGAAAATCCGGTGCCCCAGGCACCTGTTCGGCCCCCTCGTAGTTGCCTCGGTCAGTGCCGATCTTAAACCCCGTAATCTCCGTCTCCACCCAAATCTGGTCGTCCTCCAAGTTCTCCGTGTCCAGCGTCAAATCTTCAATCCGCAAATCTCGCGGACCGTGCAACATGGCAATTTTCATGCGATTCCCTCCAGCTTTTAAAGTCCAATTTCGTGGCGCAGCGCCTCGGTATCAGCGCACCAGTTGCCCACGTTCCAGCGGCCAAAGGCCCCCAAGGCTCCGCGCTCGTCTGGTCCGAAATAAACGGGGACGTGTATCAGCGACAAGCCGCCCTGCGCCCGCGCCTGGTCCAACGCCCTTTCCAGCGACTCGGGCGAATACCCACCACTCAACGCGACCACACCCTCCACAGCGCTCGCCCAAGCTACGTAATCAACAGCCACGCGGTCCCAAGTGCCACAGTCAGCCCCGTACTGGGCCAATTGCAAACCCGAGATCGCCCCCATCCGCCGATTGTCCAACAGCAGGATGCACCCGGTCGCTCCGTGCTCTACGCCGTCGATGAGCACCTGCGGGTTCATGGTGAAAGACCCATCGCCGCTAATGGCCAACCCATAGAACGGCTCGTCAGCTACCGCCGTGGCCAACAGTGCCGAGACCGCAAACCCCATATAGCTAGCCCCAGTCTCGGTAAAGGTGCGCCCCAGGCGATCGTCCTCTACGACTTGGAAACCGTTGGCCTGTACGTCGCCAGCGTCGAAAAAACACACCGCATCGCGGGCGCGCGCCCAATCCGTGGCCACCTTAATGGCCATCGGTTGCGTCAGAACCTCCGCGTCCCACATCTCGTCGTACAGCACCGACTTCCGATAGCGCACGGCCTTAAACTCCGCCCACTCCCACTTCTTGTCGCTACAAGCCTGCAACCAAGCCGAAGGAGAACCGTTTTGCACGCGGCTGGCGCTGAGTGCTCGGTTCAATTCTCGCAGCGTCCCCGCGGCATCGCCGACGAAGGCCATAGTCCTGCCGTAGTGAGTAGCAGTTTCTGGGTCGGCGTTGATATTGACGACTCCCTGCACGCGCGGATAGCCCGTGCGCGACGAATCCGATTGGCAGACAAAGCGCGAGCCAACGGCGATCAAGAAATCAGCTTCCTCCATCGCATAGTTGCCGCAGATCGACCCTTTGCTGCCGCCGACGGTCATGTTGCGCGGATGGTCGTACGGCAAGACGCCGGAGACTAAGGGACTGGTCACAGCCACTGCGTCGGCTAGCTCCAACAACTCAGCCAACTCCGCCCCGGCCCCACGCGCACCACCGCCGACCTTGACGACCACGCGCTCGGCCGCGGCAATGGCGGCTGCCACCTCTGCGTAGCGACCCTCATCCGCAGCCGCACCCAACGGCGGCGGTGCGCCCACGGGCAGTTCGTCCAAATTGAACTGCGCCAGTTCCGCCGGTTGCACGTTGAGCGGTAGGAGCAAGAAAAACGGCTCGGCCTGATGCGGATGATCCACCGCGTTGAGTCCGCGCCTGAGCGCCGTGGCAAGCGCCAGCGGCGTGTGCAGCGAATACGTCCGACTCATGGTGCCAAACAGCCGCAGGAAGGCGTTTTGTTCGGTCCCGGGGACCTGCTGCATGTTCGGGCCTTCGTCTTGGGTCGTCTCGTCCCCGAGCAGATACCAGATGCCCAACCCGTCCGAGCGCGGGACAATAGAGGCCGCCAGCGCTTGCAGGGCGCCCGGACCGATCGAGGTGACGACCGCAGCCTTTTCGCCGCGCACCCAGCGCAGAGCCGCGGCCGCGTGCGACGCCTCAATTTCGCTGCGCACCCCACAGACGCGCACCAGCCCCGCGTCCTGATAAATCCGCAAGACCTCGCCGATCTCAGTCGAGCCGTGGCCAAAGACGCAAAAGAAGGTCCTGACGCCTTGCAACCAAAGCCCCAGGACTAGCGCCTCGGATACCGTGGTGTCGATGCGGCGGCCCAGCACCCCAAGATCCTCGGCTGCGGCGATTTGCTGCGCCCGCTCCTGCCGCGTCTGTGCCAATTGCGCTACGGTTGCTTCCATAGTCAACGGTCCGACATATGCCCCCAAACACATTCAGCCACCACACGTCCCAATAGCTGCGATCCCTCCTCGGTAAAATGCACCCCGTCTTGGGTCAAAAGCCGCGCCTTTCCCTCGCGTTCAACAACGGCAAAGAGGTCGTCAATCGGCACGCCTATATCCTCCGCCACGGCGCGGGCCGCCACATTGTAGGCTTCTACATCGGCCTCTAAGCGATCAAAGCCCTTATTCTGATGGTGCCAATTTTCGTCCACTGGCGTAGTGGTGGCCCAGACGACGGCCCCGTTCAACTCGCGTTGCAGCCTTTGCAATATCTGGCGCACGTTGCCCTCGTATTCGGCCAAGGAAACTTCGGATGCTGCGCCAAAGGCCCTTTTCAAATCGTGCAACCCACAATTGACGTGTACCAGATCCGGCTGGCGAGAGAAAACCCACTGGTCCAGATGGGCGAGCACATTGCGACTATCACCGCCGTTTTCTTTGGGTACCCAAACCTCAGCCCGACCCGCTAATTGGTTGACGACCTGGTCCTGATAACCCATGCGAATCGAGTCGCCGATTAGGACGACGAGGGGCAAACTATTCATAAAGCATCACGTCGGACTGACGCCTCCCATTTTGCAGACTTCCTTCCACTCCTGCTCGGCGACCGGCTGAATCGAGAGCCGCTGCCCCCGCTGCACCACCCGCATGTCGGCGAGCTTATCGTTGGCCTTGAGGTCTGCGAGGTGAACAAACCGTTTGAATTTGCGTTTCCACTTCACGTCGAAGGAAAACCAGCGCGGCTCATCCTCGGTGGCTTTTTCATCGTAGTAGCTGTGCTGGTCGTCGAATTGGCTAGGGTCGGGATACCCCGCTCTTGTAATCGCCGCGATTCCAGCGATCCCCGGCTCGTCGCAATTGGAGTGATAGAAGAACGCCAAATCTCCCTTTTTCATGTCGTCGCGGATGAGATTGCGCGCTTGGTAGTTGCGCACACCTCGCCAGTAGCCCGTGCTTTGCGGACGCTGCTTCAACTCGTCAAAGGAGCACTCGTTGAATTCGCACTTGACGAGCCAGTACTTTCCTTTCCCCCGCTTACTCACAACCATTCCTCAACCACTTCCCGCGTCTTTTCTATGCCCTCCCACTCGTCTCCAGGACTAGAAAAAATCAGCGAGTACGGCCCGGAGAATCCCGCATCCCTAGCCAGCCGGAGACAGTGATCAAAATCCTCGCGGTCCATCTGGCCCACTGAGGAGAAATCGGCTTTGGCGTGCACGGAAGTCGCCCGAGGCAGAATCGCCGCCAAATCGCGGTATTTATCCGGTCCCTTGAAGTTGCCGAAGTCAGCGCATAGGCCGACCTCGCCGTCGCACAAGTCGAGGACCGCGTTGAGCGACTCAACGCGCGTACCCAGCGTCCGAAAATTCTCCGTCATTACCCCAATACCCAAAGTGCGACCA
>VXZF01000721.1 GCA_009845645.1 Gemmatimonadota bacterium
AACACAATCCCGAGTTTACCCTAATCGAATGGTATCGGGCGTACGCCAGTTACGAGGAAATCATGGCCGATGTCGAGGATTTGGTATCGCATGTGGCGAAAAGCGTCTTGGGGCGGTCGAGCGTGGTCCGAGCAGGGCGCGAGATCGACTTGCAGCCGCCGTGGGAGCGGCTCAGCGTCCGCGATGCTTTTGCACGCTGGGCCGCAGTCGATTTGGATGCCAGTACAGATGCGGAATCGCTTTTTCGCCGCGCGCGTGCCTTGGGCTATGGTAGCGCTAGACGAGAGGATAGTTGGGAGGATTTATATCACAAAATTCTGCTGGAGAGAGTCGAGCCAGAACTGGCCAAATTAGGAGCTATCCACCTTTTCGATTATCCCCGACAATTGGCCGCATTGGCCAAACTAAAAGAAGGTGATTCAGCCATAGCAGAGAGGACGGAAGCGTATTTGGGGGGAGTGGAGTTGTCAAACGGCTATACAGAGTTAAACGACCCAGCCCAACAGCGCGAGCGCTTTGCGCGGGGGGCGCGACTGGGGGGCGCACCAGCCGACGAGGCATTTCTCGCAGCTATGGAGCGGGGCATGCCACCGGCTGGTGGCGTGGCCCTGGGATTGGACCGGTTGGTTATGATCGTTGCCGGCGCGTCTTGCTTAGACGAGGTGATCGCCTTTCCGCCGGGGCATTAGTCGACGAGAGCTGCTAGCTCTTTTTCGGAAGCCAGCAGACCATCGATTAGTCCGAAGTCGATTGCCTCTTCGGGCGACAGAAAGTAATCGCGTTCGGTGACTAGCTCGATGCGCTCGAGTGGCTGACCGGTATCTTGGACTAAGATCTGGTTGAGCCGGTCGCGCCACTCGACGATTTCGCGGGCGTGGATTTCGATGTCAGCCGCTTGGCCGCGGACGCCACCCCAAGGCTGGTGCAGCATGAGCCGAGAATGGGCAAGGGCGTGGCGCTTGCCCTTGGTCCCGCCGGCGAGGAGAATTGCGCTCATGCTGTACGCTTGGCCGATGCAGAGCGTCGCTACATCGCAGGGGACGTACTTCATGGTATCGTAGATGGCCAAGCCGGCCGTGAGGCTGCCGCCGGGGCTGTTGATGTAGAGCGAGATGTCTTTCTTGGGATCTTCTGAGGTCAGAAAGAGCAGCTGGGCGATGACGAGGTTGGCTTCGTGATCGTCAATCGGAGTGCTGATAAAGATTATTCGCTCCTTGAGGAGGCGAGAGAAAATGTCGTAGGCGCGCTCGCCGCGGCCGGTCTGTTCGATTACTACGGGTACGATGGCCATGTACTATTCTGTCGTTAGAAGAGAGTCTATTTGCTGATTAATGGACTATAGGCGATGCCCAATATAGTGTCAATGGGACATCGCTCAGGTTGGTTGACCATATTGGGTTAGCTCGGTAAATTTTACCTGCTCACAGCGTGTCGTTGTTTGTCGAAAGTAAAGTCCTTAATAAATTGCAGGGCATAGTGTTACGATTTTTTGAATTCTATCGATTGGCCCTAGTTGGCCACAGGTGTGCGTGCTCGTAGGCATTACCGGCGGCATGGGGGCGGGCAAGTCCGCACTGGCGCAGATACTCGCCGAGTTAGGCGCACTGCGGGTCGATGCCGACGAGGTGGCCCGAGAAGTAGCGGCAATCCCAGCGGTGATAGAGCATCTACAAGCAGCATTCGGCCGCGACCTGTTCGGCCCGGACGGGCACTTGAACCGCCGGGAGTTGGGGCGTCGTGCCCTGCGATCAACCGAGGCGAGCCAGCGGTTAGAAGCGATCATGCGACCCCCACTATCAGCGGCCATAGAGAGCCGACTGGCGCAGGCTGTGGAAGAAGCCAGCGGCGGGGTCGTGGTGTTTGACGCGCCGCTGATATACGAGTGGGGGAACGAGGGGAACTTTGACCGGATCGTGGTAGTCGATGCTGAGGAGGGACGATGCGTATCGCGGGTGCAACAGCGCAGCGGCTTGCCAGTGTGCGAGATTAGGCAGCGGATGGCGCGCCAGATGGATCCGGAAAAAAAAAAGGCCCGCGCCGACTTTGTCATCGACAACAACAAGGGCTTAGACGCGCTCGCCGTGCAAGCGGAAACACTGTGGGCTGAGTTGGTCCGCGCCGTGCAGGAAAGAGGTAACCATGACCAATGAGCGTTTGCAGCGGACCCCGCTCTATGAGGTCGCCGTGGCCGAAGGCGGGCGCATGGCACCCTTTGGTGGGTGGGAAATGCCGGTTCAGTTTGAGGGCATTCGCAGCGAACACTGGGCAGTGCGCCGAGAGGTCGGGCTATTCGACATCTCGCACATGGGTCGAATCGCCGTTTCCGGGGAGCATGGGCTGGCCTTTCTCGACAGCCTCTTGCCAGCTCGGATTCGCGAATTGACCATCGGCCAGATGCTCTACGCGCCGCTGTGCAATGAACAGGGGGGATGCGTGGACGATCTGGTGGTGTACCAGCTCGCTCAGCAGGAGTACCTCTTGGTGGTCAACGCGAGCCGGAAGGCCATTGACTGGCAGTGGATTACCGCGCGCGCAGCCGAGTGGTCGGATGTGAAAATCGAGGATTTGAGCGATGAAAAGGGCATGGTGGCGGTGCAGGGGCCACGGGCCGCCGCTCTAGTCGAATCACTCGCTGGGCCGGCTAGCGTGTCGCTAGGGTATTATCGCTGCGCGATGATGGAGATCGCCGGGATACGAGCCTTGCTCAGCCGCAATGGCTACACCGGCGAAGACGGGTTTGAGATCATGTGTTCGGCCGACCAAGTTGCTGCGCTGTGGGCCAAACTCCGCGCAGCCGGTGCTCAGCCTTGCGGGCTAGGCGCACGCGACACCTTGCGCCTTGAGATGGGGTTTTGTCTCTATGGTCGTGAATTGGACGAGCAAACGACTCCCTTAGAGGCGGGTTTGGCTTGGACTTTGGATTTAGAAAAAGAGGCGAATTTTGTCGGGGACGAGGCGCTGCGGGCGCAGCGAGCGGCCGGAGGCTATCATCGCCTGCGCGGCTTCCACATGTTGGAAAGAGGCATTCCGCGGTCGGATTATCCGATTTTCGACCAGCGCGGGGAGCCGGTGGGTACCGTGACCAGTGGGACGCATTCGCCGGTGCTTGGCGAGGGGATAGGGCTAGCCTATTTACAGCGCGGCGCGCAAAAAATAGGCACTCAAGTGTACATTGACATGAAGGGTAAGCGGCAACCCGCTGAGGTGGCCAAGCTACCCTTTGTGCCTTCAGGCATTAAAAAGGACTGAAATGTTGCAATCGCTGCCTTTAGGCAGTGCAACGCTTTAATCGCTGCCTTTAGGCAGTGAACGGAGGTGCATGGGCGACGAATTTGGACCTAGCGATGCTTTTGTCCGCCGACACATCGGCCCTACGGACGCGGATATAACCGCTATGCTCGCGGCGGTGGGAGCCGACAGCTTGGACGATCTCATGGCCGAGTCCCTGCCGGCGGCGATTCGCATGCAGGATTCCTTGGTGCTGGGAGAAGGTATTAGTGAGTACGAGCTGATGGGGCAGTTGCGCGAATTGGCCAGCCAAAATCGCATCCACCGCAGTTTTATCGGTATGGGCTACTCGGACTGCATAATCCCTCCGGTGATCCAGCGCAACATCTTGGAGAATCCAGGCTGGTACACCCAATACACGCCCTACCAGTCCGAAATTGCCCAAGGGCGGCTAGAGGCTCTCCTCAACTTCCAAACCATGGTCGGCGACCTGACGGGTTTTGCTTTGGCCAATGCCTCCTTGTTAGACGAAGCCACGGCCGCGGCCGAAGCCATTGCCATGCTGCGGGCGGTGCAAAAGAAAAACGCGAGCCAGCGCGTTTTTGTCTCGTCGGATTGCCACCCGCAAACCATAGGGGTAGTCAAGGTCC
>VXZF01000146.1 GCA_009845645.1 Gemmatimonadota bacterium
CGGAGAACAGGCCGAGGACCAGAGCGTCGGGATCCAAGCCTGCTAGCAATTCGAGCTGGCGGCGTGCACCGGCCACGCCGGCTTCGTCTGGGACCGGATGCCCGGCTTCAAAGGTTTCGATCCGCGCCAACGGTAGCGCGTGGCCGTACTTGGTGTTGATGGCCCCGCAGTCAATGTGGTCGCCGAGGATCGCTTCGGTGGCTGCGGCCATGGCCGCAGTGGCCTTGCCGGCACCGACCAGGCGCAGGCTGGAAATGGTATCGAGGGAGAATCGGAGCGAGCCACAGTGCAACTCATCGCCTGTGACCGCGAGGGTTTGGTGGATACAACGGCCGGGATCGGCGGCAGCGACCCCGGCGTCAAAAATGGCGCGCGCATGGACGCGCCGCAAAGCAGCATCCAACTAAGCGCACCCTAGAAGCGGCGCATGAGGCCCACTACTTTGCCAGCGATGCTGAACTCGTCGGCGTCGGGCGAGACGACGATGGGTTCAAACGCCTCGTTTTCAGGCAGGAGCCGAATGCCGTCGGGATCGGGAGCATAGCGCTTGACCGTGGCCTCGTCGCCGAGCAGCGCGACGACGATATCGCCGCGCTCGGCGCGGTCTTGCTGGCGGGCGATGACGATATCGCCGTCGAGAATCCCGGCGTTGCACATGCTCTCGCCGTGGATGCGCAGCGCGAAGACATCGCCCGAAGCGGGGACGAGCGATGCATCGACGTTGAGCGTGTTCTCGATGTTTTGGGTAGCGAGGATGTGGGTGCCCGCAGCGACCCGGCCCACGAGGGGGACTTCGCGCAGGTCCGCAGAAAGGGAGGCGGGCTTGACGAAATCGACGAGCTCTATGCCCCGGGAGCGTCGCGCCCGGCGGCGGATGTAGCCTTTTTTCTCCAAGGTCTCTAGGGTGGTGCGCACGCCATTGGTGGAGTTGATGCCAAAGACGTCCATGATCTCGCGGATCGTGGGGGGACCCCCGGAGCGAATTGCATCGGCGATGAAGTCGTAAATTGCTCGTTGGCGTTCGGTTAGGGGTTTGGGCATGAGTGTACCTCCATAACTGGGGAGGAGAAGTGAAAGTAGAACTGAAAATATATATACTGCACATTAGTTCATTTGTCAAGGGGCACCTCTTCGTCTAATTTGCCCTTCCTATTACTTATTCAGGAGAATTTTCTGTTTTTGCGCGATGGGAACGAAGGCTATGGAAGCCATAGTCGCCAATGTGCGGCAAGTGCTACAGGAAGCGGGATTGCAGGCCGATGCTAGCTTAGTCGTCGCTGCGTCGGGCGGCGTCGATTCGACCGTGCTGCTCGATGTCTTGGATGGCCTAGGGTACCGGTTGCACGTGGCGCACTTGGACCACGCGCTGCGGTCGAATTCAGCGGACGGTGGCCGCTTTGTCGCCGACGAGGCGAAGCGGCGCGGGCTGCCCTGTTCGGTAGAGCGGCGCGACGTGAGGGCTTATGCCCGAACCGAGGGCCTGTCGCTGGAGGAAGCGGGGCGGCTGCTGCGCTACGCCTTTCTCGACCAAGTTGCCGACCGGATCGGGGCCGAGTTCATCGCCTTGGGACACCACGCCGACGATCAAGCCGAGACCGTGATCTTGCGCCTGTTGCGCGGCAGCGGCACCACCGGTTTAGGGGGCATGGAGATTGCGCGCGAGGGCCGCTATTTGCGACCGCTGCTGCGCGTGCGGCGCGCTGAAATCGAAAAATACGCGCGCCAGCGGGGCTTGCGCTACCGAGAGGATCCCTCCAACCGCGACCCGCGCTTTTTGCGCAATCGGGTGCGCGGGGAACTATTGCCCTTGCTCAAGAGCTATAATTCTAACATCGCCGAGGTTCTAAATCGCACCGCCGCACTGCTCAAGACCGAGGACGACTTGCTCGGCGAGCTAACCCAAGAGGCTTTAGATACAGTGATTTGCGAGTGTTGCAACGACAAGGTGGCTCTTGATAGTAATAGGCTTCTCGCTTATCATATAGCCATACAAAGGCGCGTGTTGCGCACCGTGCTTCAGGGCCTTGCCGCCGCAGAAGGCCCTTTTGATTTTGCCCGCGTCGAGCAAGTGCGGGGCTGGATTAAGGCCGATGACAAGCGCTTGCGGGTGTTGGGTGCTGGGCTGAGGGGGCAGGGTTGTGGCACGCGCTATATCTTGCGTCGCGGTCAGCGGTCAGCGGTCGCGTGCTGTTTTGAGATTCCCGGCGTACTCGTGCTAAGAGAGCACGGCGTGAAAATCCGCGTCCAAGTCGTCTCTCCGGATCACTTCGACAAGGACCGGCTAGGAGGCGCGCAGGTGGCTTTAGATGCAGACCGACTCGGCACACGGGTGCAAGTGCGCAGCCTGCGGCCGGGTGATCGCTTCCAGCCGCTGGGCATGGAAGGACACAAAAAACTGAGCGACTTTCTCATCGACGCCAAATGGCCGAAAATCTCGCGCGACGAAGTGCTGGTGCTGGCCCGAGGAGAGGAAATAGCTTGGGTCGCGCCCCTGCGTTCTAGTCATGCTTTCAGAGTAAAATCCACTACGCGCCGCATCGCCTTGTGCACACTGAGGCGTTGGGACGGCGATTGACCTAGAGCATCTGTCATGGAGGGACCAAAAAAGCAGGCCCAAGAAGAGCGACCTACGCGCCTTAGGGACGACCGCGGGCAGGGCGATGGCGAAGACAAGCCGCGCCGCTGGCGCCGCCCCTCGCGGACCCAGGCGTTTTGGCTGTTCTTCGTATTGGTAATGATCTTCACCGCCAAATTCTTTGGCAGCAAACCCTCCGATCCTCAACTCGTCTCCTACAAGCAATACCGCCAATACTTGGAAGAGGACCGCATCGCCGAGGCCGTCATCGTAGGCGAGCGCGAGTTCAAGGGCGTCTTGCACGACGGAATCCGCTTTGTGGTCAACTTGGGGCCAATAGACGCGGCGACCAAGCGCGAATGGGAGGAACGAGGAGTCGATTTTCGCTTTGAGGAAGAACCCTTCCGCTGGTACAATTTTCTCTTCAGCTTTTTGCCGTGGCTGCTGTTTATCGCTTTCTGGATATTCATGCTGCGGCAGATGCAGGGCGGCGCGCGCGGGCTGTTTTCCTTTGGCAAAAGTCGGGCTAAGCTCCTGATGGAAGACAAGCACAAGGCGACCTTTGCCGATGTGGCTGGGGCCGACGAGGCCAAGAAGGAGTTGGAGGAGATCATTGAGTTTCTCAAGGATCCCCATCGGTTCCAGCGCCTCGGCGGGCGGATTCCCAAGGGCGTCTTGATGGTCGGGCCGCCGGGCACGGGCAAGACGCACTTGGCGCGCGCGGTAGCCGGCGAAGCGGGGGTGCCCTTCTTTTCGATTAGCGGCTCGGACTTCGTCGAGATGTTCGTCGGCGTTGGGGCTTCGCGCGTGCGCGACCTTTTTGAACAGGGCAAGGCCAATGCCCCGTGCCTGATCTTCGTCGATGAGATCGACGCGGTGGGCCGCCACCGAGGCGCGGGTATTGGCGGCGGCCACGACGAGCGCGAGCAAACCCTCAACCAGCTTCTGGTGGAAATGGACGGCTTTGAGTCCAACGACGGCGTCATTCTCATCGCCGCGACCAACCGCCCCGATGTGCTCGACCCGGCGCTGTTGCGGCCCGGTCGCTTCGACCGCCGGGTAGTGGTTGACCTGCCCGACGTCAGAGGTCGAGAGGGCGTACTCAAAGTCCACGTGCGCAAAGTGCCGCTGGATCCGGACGTCGATTTGCAAAAGGTGGCGCAGGGCACGCCGGGGCTTTCTGGAGCCGACTTGGAGAACTTGGTCAACGAAGCTGCTTTGCTGGCCTCGCGGCGCGATCGCAAGACCGTTGACATGGGCGACTTTGAGGCGG
>VXZF01000604.1 GCA_009845645.1 Gemmatimonadota bacterium
CGATGGAGCAAGGAGCGGGCATCTATCGAGAACAGGAGAGCCTAGAGGCGACCTGTGCCGAACTGCTCAAGCTCAAGGAACGCTACACTCGCGTCCAGGTTGACGACAGTTCGTCGGTCTTCAACACCGAATTGACTGCCGCGTTGGAACTGGGCTCGTTGCTCGACGTGGCCGAGACCGTGGCTCATTCGGCGCTGTTGCGCCGAGAGTCGCGCGGCTCGCATTCGCGCATGGACTACGAGGAGCGCGACGACGAAAACTTCCTCTGCCACTCTTTGGCGTACCGCACCGATGACGAGCCGCGCATTGAATACCAAGACGTCGTCATTACCCGCTGGCAGCCCCAAGAGCGCACCTACTGATTGACGAGGAGCTATGAGCGACAAGACCATTGGCATCCGGGTGACCCGCTTCCGACCCGAGCAGGAGGACGCACCCACTGAGCAGGTTTACGAGGTTCCCTATCAGGAGGACTGGGTCGTCCTCGACGCGCTCAACTACATCAAAGACCACATCGACGGCACCCTCTCGTACCGCTGGTCGTGCCGCATGGGCGTGTGCGGCTCCTGCGGCATGATGGTCAACGGCGAGCCTAAGTTGACCTGCGCGGCCTTCCTCAAGGATTACTACCCGAATGAGCTGGTGGTCCAGCCCCTCGCCCACTTCCCCATCATCCGCGATTTGGTCGTCGATATAGACGATTTCATGGACAAGCTCAAGGCGGTCCAGCCGTGGATCATTCGCGAGGAAGAAAAGCCGGTCGCCGAAGGCGAGTACTTGCAGTCGCCCGCAGAGCTAAAGGAGTTCAAGCAGTTCAGCCAGTGCATCAACTGCCTGCTGTGCTACGCGGCTTGTCCCGTCTATGGACTGGAAGACGTCTTCGTCGGCCCAGCGGCCCTCGCGCTGTCCTACCGCTACAACCTCGACTCGCGCGACGAGGGCTATGCCCAGCGCACGGTAGTAGCCGCTAGCAGTGAAGGCATCTGGGAGTGCACCTTTATCGGGGAGTGCTCGGTGGTTTGTCCCAAGGACGTGGACCCAGCCGCCGCCATCCAGCGCACCAAGGTCGAGACCACGACTAACTGGTTCAAGTCCTTTCTCATGCCTTGGGGGAACAAATGAGCCAGTCGTACGAAACCTACAAGCCAAAGCTATCGCCGACTTGGTGGCTGAAGAGCCGCAACTACTTCCTGTTTATGATGCGCGAATTGAGCAGCGTCTTCATCGCCGCCTTCGTCATCCTTTTCCTCTACCAGCTTTTTGCACTGGCCGAAGGGAAGGAGGCGTATGCGGCTTGCCGCGACGAACTGACGACGCCGGGATTTGTGGTCTTTTACGCGGTTGCGTTTGTCTTTGCGCTCTACCACACGATCACTTGGCTGGGGGTAATGGGCCGGGTCCAGGTCGTGCGGATGGGCGCGTTTACCGTGCCGCCCAAGTTGGTAACGGCGGGTGCTTTCGTCGGGTTTTTCTTCGTATCGGCGGTCGTCGGCTACATTTTCCTTTACGTGCTATAGCCATGAGCTACAAACAAGACAAAACCGAACCTTTCTGGTGGGGCTTATTTTCCGCTGGTGGCGTGGTAGCCGCCATGCTGATCCCTGTGCTGATCTACTTCGTCGGACTGGCCGAGCCGCTTGGCTTGGTCGGCGCGGAAGTGAGCGGATACGAGGCTATGAGCAAGTTGCTCAGCCACCCGCTGGTCAAAGTGGTCTTTTTCGTCGTGGCCGTCCTACCTCTTTACCATGCGGCGCACCGCATCCGCTTCATGCTCCACGAATTTGGGGTGCGGAAGTTGATCCTTCCCATTCACTACTTCTGCTACGGCGGTGCCATAGTCGGCACTGGACTGGCGGCTTACATCCTCTTTTATCTGTTCTAAACGTCGGTCCCGATAGGTGCAATGAAGCCGACGCTGCAATCGCGCATCCGCGGCTCGGTGCTGGCCCAGGCTTGGGGAGACGCCTTGGGTGCGCCGTTTGAATTCGCGCCGTCAGACGCCGTTGAAAAGCGCACGGGGAAAAAGTGGCTGGTACGGCTTCATCCATTCACCGGGAAAAAGGGGCCGCATGGGATGTGGGTGAGCGAAGCCCCAGCGGGTACGGGCACCGACGATGTGCGCTACAATTATCTCTTTATGGAACTGGCCGTCGAATTGGGGAGGATGCCAAGGGATCGGGAAGTGGCGCGGCGATTGTTGGATGTGTATGAGCGGCCTGGGGATTTCTTTTCTAGCAATGCCAAATTAGCGCGCGAGCAGTTTGAGCTGTGGGAAGGGGTTAGCCGCGGTTGTCTGGGGGAGGAATCGCCGCGTTACCCGGGAGTGCCGCCAGCGGTGCTCGCCACGCGGAGTATCGGGCTCAACTATCCGACGCTGGCCGGGCTGTTGGTGCTGCCATCGGCGGGTTTGCTCTTTCCCGGCGATCCCGCAGGAGCCTATCGCGCTGCTTATGAGGCGGATTTTTTTGCGGTCGGCTATGCCCGCGAGGCCACCGCGCTTTTGGCAGCGGCGCAAGGGGCGGCATTGGCCGATATGTCGCCGCCGGCATTGGTCGATGCCGTATTGGCACTGGATCCCTTGTGCTTGGGAGGGTATTTCGGGGATACTTTCATCCGGCAGAAGCTGCCGCCATTACTGGCGAGAGCCGCCGGTAAAAAGGCCGAGGAATTGGCTGAGTTCCTTGCGTGGGAGCTGCGTCATTTCAGCGTCTTCGACCCCTTTCGGGCGTTGGCCATTGCCTTTGCCGCGCTCTTGTCCCATCCCGACGACCCGTCCCTTGCGCTGCAAGTGGCGGCCAACCAAGGCGACCTCGACGGGGAGGGGCACTGGAGCCGCTACGCGGATATCGACTGCTATGCCGGGATTACCGGAGCGCTGGTAGGGGCGTGTTGCGGCGACAATGCGCTGCCAGCAGACGTGGTCGGACAGGTCGTCGCGGGAAACAAGGCCGTGTACGGATTTGACTTGGAGGAGACGATCGCGCGTTTCGCGCGCTTAGTGGTCTCAAAGCAAAAAAAGGAAGAACGTCAATGCCCATAGGAGACAAAAACGCTATAATCGCCGGTTGTGGAATGCACCATGTGGCCGTGCAGACGCGCGATTGGGAAACGTCGCTGAGCTTTTACCGAGATGTGCTGGGCATGGAGGTGGTCGCCGAATTTGGTTCTCCTGAGCGCAAGATCGCGCTCTTGGATGCAGGCGACGGAAGCCACCTTGAACTCTTCGCCCCCACGGCCGAGTCGCCCGCACCTGGGGCCGAAAGCCCCAACGATCCGGTGACGCATTTTGCCTTGGCGGTTACAGACGCACGCGCCGCCACTGAGCGGGTGCGAGCGGCCGGATGCGAGATCACGGTCGAACCCAAGGATATGACGCTGGACAGGCTGAACGTGACGATTGCCTTTTTCAAAGGCCCCAACGGCGAAGTCGTGGAGTTTTTCCAGACTCACTAGGCTGGGTTGGCACAAAAAAAGCGCAGGACCTCAAGGGCCTGCGCTTTTCGTGTCTGTCTGGAGGGATTATTGCGGAGTTTCGGTTTCGGGGGCCGCGCCGATGACGACTACGTCTCGGGCTTGCAGGCCCTTGGGGCTAGCGACCGTTTCAAATTCCACCTGCTGACCTTCTTCTAGGGAGCGGAAACCATCGCCGCGAATCGCGCTGTAATGAACGAAGACGTCGTCTTGTCCTTCGCGCTGGATAAAACCAAACCCCTTGGAACTATCGAACCATTTGACGGATCCACTTTGACGTTCGGACATGATGAAGGTTACCTCCCTTCGATTGCTAATGGCGTTGAACTAAGCGTTCCAAGCTGGGCTTAAGGCAGAGTTGGCTACAAAAAGACT
>VXZF01000536.1:0-425 GCA_009845645.1 Gemmatimonadota bacterium
ATATAATTCCCTTTTATTTTATCAGCGCCAGCCGCCGCACCCGTGCCCCCTGTTCACTGGCGAGCCGGTACAAATACACCCCGCTGGCCAGTGCCGCTCCGCTATCGCTGCGGCCATCCCAAGCAATCTGGTAGCGCCCCGCCGCCTGTGCGCCTTGGACTAAGGTGCGCACCCGCTGTCCCCGGACATTGTAAATGGCCAATTCCACCGGCCCGGTTTCGGTGAGGGTATAGACGATCTGCGTTTCGGCGTTGAATGGGTTGGGATAGTTCGCGTATAGGCTGAAGGCCACCGGCTCGGCCGCCAGACCGGTCACCGTCGCCGTGTTCTCGTCGTCGGGTGGCACCGAAAACGCAGCGGTGTTCCACGGCAGCTCACCGCTCTTGGTCGATATGAGACGGCACTCTGGTGCCGGTCCCTTGTAG
>VXZF01000536.1:435-3826 GCA_009845645.1 Gemmatimonadota bacterium
GAGCATCTGCTTGCCGGCGAGGTCGTAATACCAATAGGCGGACCCGCAGGGAAGCGCATCGATGATCTTTTTAAGCTTGCTTATCAGCGGTCTTATCTGCTGTACCTCCTGAGCAGAGACCGCGCCGTCCGCCGACAACTCCTTGATCATTTCCACGAACTTGCGAGAAGCGTCCAAGAGGTGCTTCTGAAGCTCCTTGTCCTCGGCCTGCGCGTGGACCGAGAAGACGGCTAGCGCAATCAGCAGCACCGCCATCGACATGAGGCTAATGCTCCCGTAACGACTTACAGCGCCCATGGTCTTTTCAGCGCATGAGATCGGCGATGCGCTCGCCAATGGCCATTGAGGTAATGTTGGTGTTGGCGCGCACGCAGTCGGGCATGATGGCTGCGTCGGCGACGCGCAGGTTTTCGAGGCCGTGCACTCGGCCGTACTGATCGACGACGGCCATTGCGTCACTCGCCGGTCCCATCTTGCAGGTCGAGGAGACGTGGTGGCTAGTGCCCACTTCGCGTCGCATCCACTCGTCGAGCGCGTCGTCAGTGTCGAGTTCGGCGTCGGTGGGGGTGAGGCGCTCGACGACGAGCGTGTTGAGCGCCTCGTGGTTGAGCAGGTCGATGATGATGCGGATGGATTCGCGCAGGCGGCGGCAGTCTGAGGGCTCGGCCAAGTAGTTGTAGTCGAGCACGGGCTGCACGTGCGGGTCGGTGGAGGCCAGCTTGAGTTCGCCCTGCCCCTCGGCCAAATAGATGCAGCCGACTAGGTAAAAGCCCAAGGATTTGGAATGCGACGAGGTGTAGTAGCCCTCGGTCGTGGCAAAGGAGGCCGGGATGATGAACATGTCGTTGCGCAAATCCGATCCAGTGGCAGTGTAGCGCAGGCCGATTTGCAGCCGAGGCTCCGTGCCGTCGCCGAGGTACTCGTCCTTGGCCCGCAAAGTCACGCTTACTTGCGGATGGTCGCGCAGATTCTGGCCGACGCCGGGCAGGTCGCACACCACGTCAACGCCCATGGCCTCCAAGTGCGCGGCCTGTCCGACGCCCGAGAGCAAGAGCAGGTGCGGCGAGCCAATTGCCCCGCCGCACAGCACGATTTCTCCGCCGTGGACCGTGGACAGGGCACCGTCGCGCTCGACGAGCAGACCGGTGGCGCGTTGGCCGTCAAAGAGCACGCGGTGGACATGGGTGTTGGCTTGAATGGTGAGGTTGGGGCGACCGCGAGCTGGGTTGAGGTAGCCGATGTTGGTGCTCCAGCGGATGCTCTCGGCGTTGTTGAGGGCCAAGGGGCCGACGCCGGTGGAAGCAGGGTCGTTGTGATCGGGGCAGTCGGGGTAGCCAGCGGCGAGCGCGGCCTCGTAGAAGGCGCGGTGCTCGGGGTTGAGCTCGTGATCTTTGAACCGCCGCGCGCGGATGGGGCCGTCGGCACCGTGGTAGGGGGCGTCGCCGTAGTCCGGGTCGGATTCGAGGCGGCACAAAAAGGGCAACAGGGCGTCGTGGCTCCACAGGTCGTTGCCCGCTGCGGCCCACGAGTCGTAGTCTTCGGGCACCCCGCGCAGAAAAATCTGCGCATTGACCGCACTAGACCCGCCGACAATTTTGCCGCGCGGCACAAACATATCGGGGCGCAGGTCCGTAGCCCGCGCTCGATACTCCCAGCCAAACCGAGTGCTCAAGCCAAAGGCGCGATCCCAGATATTGCGGTCGCGCCCATAGGCATAGCGAATCTCCTCGGGCAAGTCTTCAACCGCAGCAAAATCCGGCCCAGCCTCCAACAACAAGACCGACCGACTCTGATCCTCGCTGAGCCGCGCCGCAAGCACAGCACCCGCCGCTCCAGCGCCAGCAATGACGACATCGTAAGACGCAGACATAACAACTCCCTTTGTAAGGCACTCTTCGTGGATGCGTTAATATAGGGCACCCACGAGGGACATTCCTACTCTAACTGTTCCGCCAATTCCTCCGCCGGATAGGTAATAATCTCCGCCAAGGTCGGATGATAATGGGGCATTTTGACCAAATCCTGCACCGTGCCGCGAAAGTACATCACCGCGATCAGCTCGTGGATTAGCTCGCCAGCCTCCGGGCCGACAATGTGGCCGCCGAGCACTTCGCCCGAGCGCGGATCGCAGAGGATTTTTACGTGGCCGCAAGTCTCGCCCATCGTCAGCGACTTGCCGTGGTCGTCAAAAGGGTAGCTGGCGACCAAATAGGGCCGGTCCGCAGCGCGGCAGTCCCGCTCGCTGAGGCCGACGCTGGCCACCTGCGGGTCGGTGAACACCACCACCGCGTTGAGGCGGTCGTCGAAGCGGTGCTCGGGGCGGTCGGGATGCGTGGCATTGTACGCGGCGATCTCGCCTTGCTCAATGGCGATGTGGACGACCTCGTGTTCGCCGTTGACGTCGCCGACGGCGTAGATGTGGGGCTGGCTGGTGCGCATGGCCGCATCGACGACAATGCGTCCGCCAGTGACCGCGACGCCGGCTTGGTCCAAGCCCAATCCGTCGATGAGCGGGCGGCGGCCGAGAGCTTGCAGGACGAGGTCCGCCGAGGCTGTTTTTTCCGCGCCGCCGTGGGAAAAGTGCGCAGTTTTGCGCCCATTTTCCTCGGTGAATTGGCGTAACTGCGTGCCGATGTACAACTCCATGCCCTCTTCGCGGAAGCGCGCTTCAACCGGCCGCGCCAAATCCTCGTCGCCGGCGGAGAGAATGTGATCGCTGCGCTGGATGAGCGTCACCTGCGTGCCAATGCGCTGAAAGAACTGGGCCAGCTCGACGGCGATGGGACCGCCGCCGAGGACGAGGAGGCTCGCTGGCTGCTGGCACATGTCGAGGGCCTCGTCGCTGGTGAGGTAGCCGACGTGGTCCAGCCCTGGGATCGAGACGTGGTGGGGCGTAGAGCCGGTGGCGATGATAAACTGCCCGGCCTCAATGACGTCGTCGCCGGCTTGGATCTTCTGCGGCGAGAGGAAGCGGGCACGCGCTTCGTAGAGCGCGAAGCGGCCGTCGCTCAGTTGCTCGCGGCGATAGGCGGCAAAGTCGGCAACCAGCCGCGCCTTGCGCTCGACGATGGCGGCTAGATCAGCGTGGACTTCCACCGGTGCTAGGCCAAACTCGGCGGCGCGGTCTAGATGCGAGGCTATTTCGGCAGAGCGCAGGATGGCCTTGCTGGGCATGCAGCCGCGCAGAATGCACAGCCCTCCCCAAGGACCTTGGTCGATAACCGCGACATTCGCGCCGGCTGCGTGGGCCGTGCGCGCTGCGGCGTACCCGGCCGAGCCGCCGCCGATAATCGCGATGTCGCATTGCACAGTTGCCATAACCCGTTTTTATCCTACTCTTGAACCGCTTGGTTTTTGTTTTACTGTTAAGCGATGAGGTTTGTTCCTTGAA
>VXZF01000322.1:0-2594 GCA_009845645.1 Gemmatimonadota bacterium
CGGATGTGGTCCGTTCGGTGTCGTTTTCGCCGGATGGGGCTACCCTGGCTTCTGGGTTATACAATGGCACGATTCTACTGTGGGACGTGGCGACGCACACTACTATCGCCACGCTTGAAGGGCATACGGATGTGGTCCGTTCGGTGTCGTTTTCGCCGGATGGGGCTACCCTGGCTTCTGGGTCATACGATGGCACGATTCTACTGTGGGACGTGGCGACCGACGAACCTATCGCCACGCTCGGAGGGCATGCGGATGTGGTCAATTCGGTATCGTTTTCGCCGGATGAGGCTACCCTCGCTTCTGGGTCAGGGGATGGCACGATTCTGCTGTGGGATGTGGCCGAATGGACGAACGCGGGCAAGGCCGTCGCGGCGAATACGTTGATCGGCCTGCTCGATGAACTTCAGTTGCAGCAAAACGCGCCCAATCCGTTTAACAGCCAGACCGTCCTCTCCTACTTCTTGCCGAAATCGGGTCCGGTGCGCTTGGAACTGTTCTCGGTGACTGGGCAGCGGGTGGCGACCCTGTACCAAGGACCGCAGCAGGCCGGCTACCACCGGCTCCGCTGGGCAGCCCAGGACGACGAAGGACGCCCCTTGGCCAGCGGCATCTACTTTTACCGACTGGAGACAACCAACGGCATCTTGACGCGCAAACTCACCCTGCTACGCTGAGCGTAGAGTGCGCCAAGATTTTATCAAGGAGTGGAGGCTATGAAGTCATTAATCGGCAGTTTCATCGGGCTGGTGCTGAGCATCAGCGTTGGCGCAGAACCACTGCTTGAGGGTCAGGTCCGCCTGTCGTCTGGGCAGCCAGCGGCCGGCGTGCAGGTGCGGCTGTTTGATCTGACCGATCTGCGCCGGTTCGTCGGCACGACCACGGACGAGACCGGGCATTTTGCACTGCCGCTGCGAACGTTCTCTACGGTAAGAGGCATGGCTCTGCCAACTCATTTTGCGCTGGGACAGAATTTCCCCAATCCGTTTAATCCTTCCACTATCATACCCTATCAATTGCCGACGTCTGCCCATGTGCGGCTGGAGGTGTTCAACCTCTTGGGGCAGCGCTTGGCGACGTTGGTGGATGCGGAACAGGCGGCCGGGATACACACGGCACAATGGGATGCTACGGATGCGGCGGGACGAGCCGTGGGAGCAGGGGTGTATATCTACCGGCTGAGCAGCGGCGAGCAGACGGAGAGTCGGCGGATGGTGTTAGTGGATGGACAGGCGGGGATTCCGGCGGTGGGGGCCGCTCCAAGATCGGTACGGTCGGCCGTCGAGGGTGCAGTGGAAGCGGATGGCTCGGTTTATGGGTTGACCGTTTCAGGCGCGGGCTTGGTCGCGTATGTGAACCCGACTTTTCGGGTGGGAGTTGATGAGGTGGATATTGTGGTTGAAGAACATAGCGGTGCGCGAATGAAGCTGGCTGCGGATGGGGTTTTAGGCGACGTGGACGGCAATGGTCAAGTCGATGTCTTTGATGTGCTGTATGTGTTGCTGTATAGCGTGGATCCGTCCATTGTGCTGCCCAACAACGGCGATATTTCGCGTGGCGATGTCAACGGCGATGGCCTAGTCGATGTAGCCGATGGTGGGCTGCTTCTCCGATACCTCAGCAATCCATTCGATCCCGCGTTGCCGCCGGACATCGGCCAAGATTCCGACGGCACCCTTGATGGAGCGACTCCGGTCGATTTAGGAAGCTCGACTGATGGCTCGTTATCGGAGGGGGATGAGGATCTCTTCGTCATTGAGATGAGCGATTCGGGCACCTTGACAGTCTATACGACGGGCAGCACGGATACCTACGGCTTTATTTTCGATAGCTCTGGCAACGTCTTAGAGGAGAATGACGATGGTGGTGAGGGTTGGAATTTTCGGGTCTCCGCTTCTGTCAGTGCAGGTACCTACTATATACAAGTAGGAGGCTTCGAAACAGGCGACTACACGCTTCACGTGGTTGGCCCCTTGGACTTAGTGGTCGCAGCTTCCGTAAGTGATAGTACCTTGGCGTTTGAGCAGCCGTTCACGCTACGGGCGACGGTGCGCAACCAAGGGGGCGGTGAACCCGAACCGACGGTGCTGTTCTACTATAGCTCGACCGACGCAACGATCACGTCGGACGACACCCAAATCAGTGCCGATGTCGTCAATCTAGAGACATCCGACCTTGTTACGAAGTCGCTTTCGTTGACGGCTCCGGCGGAAGCGGGCACTTACTACTACGGGGTTTGCGTCCAGAGCGTCTCTGGTGAGCACAACCCCGATAACAACTGCTCGGATGCGGTGCGCGTGACTGTGTCGAGTGAGTTCGCTTTTACGCCCTCCACCTCCACTTTATCGCATATGTACTGGACAGACCCGGATACGGGCATCATCTATCGTGCGAACTTGGATGGCTCCAACGCCGAACCCCTCATCACCAGATCGAATGAGGCGTTATTAGGTCTGGCCTTGGACGTGGCTGGAGGACAGATATACTGGACAGCCATAGACCTCACAATCACCCCCAGAAAAGACGGCTTATGTACTCGGAGCTAGCAGTAAAAAAAAAAAGAAACACTCATTGCCGGGCCCGGACGTTCCATT
>VXZF01000322.1:2604-3824 GCA_009845645.1 Gemmatimonadota bacterium
CCCCCCCCACTACCAAATTTTTTTTAATGATAAGTAGTATACATACTGCTTGTCCTTTGTAGTGGTCGGCTGAGTGATATACTGGACAGCCATAGACCCGGAGGCAGAGGAGGGTGGCATCTATCGGGCGAACTTGGACGGCTCCAACGTCGAAACCCTCATTGCCGAACCCGAACATTCCATTCCATTCTCCTTGGCCTTAGATGTGGCTGGAGGACAGATATACTGGACAGCCTGGACAGCCATAGACCCGGAGGGTTTCGCGGAGGAGGGTATCATCTGTCGTGCGAACTTGGACGGCTCCAACGTCGAAGCGCTCATCGCCGAACAGAACATTCCAGGCTTCTTGGCCTTAGATGCGGCTGGAGGACAGATATACTGGACAGCCACGGAGGGTGTCTATCGTGCGAATTTGGATGGCTCCAACGTCGAAACCCTCATCACCGGAATGGAAGAGGCAGCCGTAATTGTCCTCGGCCCTTGAAGTACCGGCTTTTTCTAGTGGCTCGCCTTCGCTGCCCACGCGCACGAAGGCGAGCCGCTTGCTAAGCCCGCCAGCGACAGCTCCGCAGCCGCCAATCCACCCCCGCCCCGCACAAAGCCGCCACGTATCCGTCCGGCGGTTCCAAAGCCATCAACTTCCACCGTTCCACCTCGTCCCTCCCTTCGTCCGAGCGCAAAAGCGCTGCCTCTGCTCCCAGCGATACCGCAAAGGTGCCGAGGCCAGCGGCGATACCATCGCCCCGCGCCTTGACATAGGCTTCCTTGCGCGTCCAGATGTTGTAAAAAGCCGCCTGCCGCTCCTCGTCCGGCACCTGCGCCAGTGCCTCCTGCTCCTCCAGCGAAAAGAAGCGCGCAGCAATTTGCTCGTGCGCGACTTGGGGCCGCATCCACTCCACATCGACGCCGACTTCGCGGTCGCGCGCTATCGCATACAGGGCTAGTTCGTGGGTGTGAGACACGTTGAAATGTAGCCCGCCCTCTTGCAGAAAGGGCTTGCCGTGTGCGCCGCGCGAAAAAGTCACTGCGCCGGGATCTTGGTCGAGATACCGTCCCAAGAGTCGGCGTAGCATCCCTCGCGCCACCACAAAGCGCCGCTGATGGGTGCCGGAGAGCAAGCCGCTCGCCCGCTCGCGCTCGTCTGCGCTCAGATAAGCCGCGAGCGCGGCCTCCTCACCAGCCGCGTCCAACTCGACGCACCAGACGTGGATTTCATCGTC
>VXZF01000742.1 GCA_009845645.1 Gemmatimonadota bacterium
AGAAATTGCCCTGGTCCAAAAAGCCCCAACGGTGCGACCCGCGCACAAAGCGCATCGGGCCCAATTCCTCTCCCACATCGCACAGCGCGATCCACGCCGTAAAAAGCCCTTCGTCCTGCTGCCACATGCGCCAGTACTGCCGATCCTGATGCCAGCCGACGTGTCCTGCGGTCGCTGACCCCGGCGGCTTGATCAGCAACTGACTCGCCCACACCTGCACCCGCTGGGCACCCGTTATCTCGGCGACCTTACGTCCCACTTGTGGACAGGTCACCAATCCGTAGAGTCCCGTATCCGACCGATGCGGATTGTTGATCTTGCACAACACCTCTGGATCGTACCCAGGATGCTCGGTCGGCGGCAGCCCCATATCAAACTTCCCATCGCGCACTGCCACCATCCCCTGCAACGCCTTTTCCAATACATCGTCCGGCGCGATCTGTTCATCCGCGATGCAATACCCATCTCGTTCGTACTGCTTGCCCACTTGCCCCATCTGAGAATCTCCAATGTTTAGACCACATAAAAATCGCCACCATCAAGGTCCTGCACGCCGAATACCAGACCATTGGGCTAGCAACTTGGCGCGAAGCAAAGCGGTGTTTATGTTGAGCAGGACACCCCTCAACCCAAACAGAAGACTGACCATGGCCAATATCACCCGCGTCCTTTTCATAGGCAACAGTTTCACCGCGCGCAACGATCTGCCCGGCCTCCTAGCCCAACTCGTCCACGCTGGTGGCAAGGGCGAGTTGGAATGCGAACTCATCAGCGCTGGCGGGGCCTCGCTCAGGATGCACTTGAACAAAGGCGAGGCACACGAGCGCTTGCAGGCATCCGGCTGGGATTACGTCGTGTTGCAGGAGCAAAGCACCCTGCCGGTGAAAAATCCCAAACGCACCGGAGAAAACATCCGCGAGTTCGACGCCATAATTAAAGAGGCAAAGGCGCAGACGGTGCTCTACATGACTTGGGCGCGGCAAAACGCGCCCGAGACCCAAGCCGCCTTGAGCGAGACCTACATTGAAGTGGGACGCGAAATCGGCGCGACCGTCGTGCCCGTGGGTCTAGCTTGGCAGCACTGTCTAGCGGCCCATCCCGATATCGTCCTCCACGACAAGGACCAAAGCCATCCCAACCTCGCCGGATCCTATTTAGCGGCTTGCGCGTTTTACGCAACGCTCTTCATCGGCCGCTCCAAATCTATCCCCAACATCGACATTGACCTAGACGCCGAAACAGTCAACGCCCTCCACGAAGCGGCGCTGGCAGCGACGCGCACCTAGCCCGTCTCCGCGTAGAGGAGTTCCTTCCTATGAGTGCATTTGCAAGCGAGTACTACCTGTGGCTCAAAGCCATCCACGTCATCTTCGTCATCGCTTGGATGGTCGGCATGTTCTATCTGCCGCGCCTCTATGTCTATCACAGCCAAGTTACTCTTGGCTCCGAAGCCGACGAGACCTTCAAGGTCATGGAGCGCAAATTGCTGCGGGTGATTATGAATCCGGCGATGATCGTTTCTTTTGTTACTGGCATCCTGCTCATCTTCGCCACAGGTGCCGGCGCGCCCGGCACTGGCTACTGGATGCACATCAAATTGGTGCTAGTGCTCGCCATGGCAGCCCTCCACGGCATGCTCTCCTCCTACCGCAAGGCTTTTGCACGCGGCGAAAACCAAAAGAGCGAGCGGTTCTTCCGCTGCCTCAACGAAGTGCCCACTGTGCTGGTGATCGTCATCGTGCTTTTGGTGGTAGTCAAGTTCGTCTGAGCTTGATTCAGGGCCGCAATTTCCTTATACCATCGCGGTGCATTTCCGCGACCCATTTACCAAGGAGAAACTCATGAAATCGCTCACTTCGGCGATCCTCGTGCTCGCCTTGTCCCTGCCGTGCTTTTCCCAGACCCGCGAACAAGGGCCTTGGTGGCCCTCGCCGTGGGGGGCCGACGACCAAGCCGGCGCATCCAACCGCATCACCGCCGAAATCATCCTCAAGGCCGTGCAGCTAGTCAAGACCGGCAAAATGTACGAGCTAGGCCAGATATACGAGCGCGGCATGCCGCTGTTTGGCGAGCGCACGTATGCGATGATCATCCCCGGGGCGCCCACCGGCGGCCCCTTCGGCGAGAACAACATGCTCATGTATTTCGACGAGTTCCTCTGCGCCGAGATCGGCCAAGTCGGCACGCAGTTCGACGGGCTGGCCCACATTGGCACGCGCATGGAGATGGCCGACGGATCGACCCAAGACGTGTTCTACAATGGCGTTACCGCCGACGAGATGGCCACTCCTTATGGGGTGACCAAACTGGGCATCGAACACGTGCGCTCCTTCATCACCCGCGGCGTGCTCATCGACATTGCCGGCTACAAGGGCGTCGAGCACCTCGACCACAGCTACGAGGTCACTGTCGCCGATATCCGCGGCGCACTTGCAAGGCAGGGGATGGCCGAGAGCAGCATCCAAGAGGGCGACGCCCTGCTCTTCAATTACGGCTGGTCCAAGCTGTGGACGGACCCAGACACCTACAACACCAACCCGCCCGGCATTGGCATGGAGGCGAGCGAGTGGATCATCTCCATGAAACCCTCGATGATCGGCTCGGACCAGTGGACCACTGAAGTCGTGCCCGGTCCCGACCCCAAATTGGTCTTCCCGGTTCACCAGGAACTCATCACCAAGAACGGCATCTTCAACTTGGAGAACATGGTCTTTGAAGAAGTGTTGGCCGACGAAGTGTACGAGTTCCTCTTTATATTCACGCCGACCCGCTTCAAAGGCGGCACGGGATCGCCGGGGCGGCCGATCGCCATCCGCTGAGTAGGAAATGGAAAACCCCGCGTCGAAACGGCGCGGGGTTTTCAATGGCTCAAGCTATCCATGAACACATTGCACGACCCCACTCCAACCGGTCGCCTGCACGACCTCTTGCGCCCCGAAGTCCTAGCCGCCTTCGACCGCACTTTCTTTGAACGGGAAGGCTATTGGGTCTGGGAGGGCGTCCTAACCGACGCCGGACAACAGCACTGGACGGCCTGCCTGCAAAAGCTCCAACGGATGAACGACGCCATTGTAGTAGGTACCGACTGGGCCGCCATTGACTACGCGAGCCGTGGGCTGCCCGAACCGACACCAGAGCAGACGACTCCTGAGTTCCTAGCCGCCTGTTGCGGCGGATCGGAGCAGATGCGCTTTATGTCGCCGGAACTCCGCGCCTATATGTATGAGCATGGACTTTTCGGAACTGGTATCACGTCGGTCGCCGAGGACTTCGAGTGGCAGGGGATGATGCCCGAATACTTTCCGCTCGCGTACGACGATTTTATCCTCGACATCACCACCAGCCACCCGCAGATGATGGAACTGTTCGGTCAACTCCTCGGCGAGCGCTTCCTAATGGACCATTGTCTGATGCTCAACCGTCCTGCTGGATCGAGGGGGCGGCGCTGGCACGCGCACCCGTATCGCCAAGGGCAGTACGAAATCGAAAGCGAAACCGGCGACGGCCACGCACTAACCACCCAATTCCTAGCGCAGCAATGCGTCCGCACCCTGTGCTATCCCGAAGGGATGGGGCTCGGCGACGGAGGCGGTGAGTTGGCCGTTATCCCCGGTTCCCACCTCTACCGCATTCCCTATCGGTGGAATTCCACGCGGACCGAATACGACGACGAAATGCAGACCAATTGGATAGCGAGCAAAATCCACGCCTTTACCGGCGAACCGCTGCGGATTGAGCGCTTGTCGCTGTCGCCGGGCAGCATGGTCTCCTTCGTCCACCACATGCCGCATCACGTCGGCCACCGCGACTTGGA
>VXZF01000015.1:0-1720 GCA_009845645.1 Gemmatimonadota bacterium
TCCTCTCGCGCGTTGCAGCCCAGCTTGTACATCTCCGCGTACCACAAGCGTTCCAAAGCGGCGTCGGGCACGCGCAAATGCGAGCGCGTCCAAAAGCACGCCCACCACGCCAGATGCTCGTCAAAGAGGTCATCGCGTCCCTGCCAAGCCTCCACAGCATCAGCCGCCCGGGGCAACGCATCGCCGGTCGCACCCCGGATCACTGTGACAGCACAGCGAGCGCGATTGCTCGCCGCGCAGCACTGGCGGACGAACACCGCGTACTCCTCATCGCCACTGTATCCCTGCACCAAGTAGCGATCGGTCCCCTCGCCGCCGTACTCGGTCTCGGGATAATCCCATATTTGCATGATCTCCTCACTGCGCTCGTCCAAGCGGCGGGCGACGCTGCAAGCGGGCAGTGGGATCTTGCCGTGCGCCTCCATTTCGATCTCGACGATATTCTCGCTGGCGTGCAAATACCCCCACACAGTCAGCGTCCCCTGCTCCAATTGCAATTCCAGCGAAAAAGCAGCCTCGTAGAGCGCAATCTTGCCCTCCAATGTGATCGGCATCTGCCCAAGCGGCCATTCAACGCGGCCGATCGGCAGCTTGTTACCCCATACTCGGTCGGGGGGCCGCACCGGATCGAAGACGCGGCAGCTAGGATCGAAGCTACCATCGCGGGCTTGCTGCAGGGCAGTTCGGTAATCCATGCCCGGCTCCAAACTCTGGTCTGCGCGCCGCTCCCAGACATCGGCCTTGTCCAAGCTGAGCACCATGCGATCCTCCTCGAACCACAGCACGGCACCCAGATCGCCGTTGCCGAGAATAAATCCCTCGAAATAGGTAAAGGGCACCGCGTCGTAGCGCAGATCGTGACGAGCGACCCGGTCGCGGATATCCACGATATCGTCTTTCACGCCCCCTCCACTGCCCTCCGGCGCGTTGCCTGTCGGCGTGCTTCGCCCGCTGCCGTGAGTTTGCCCTCCCCATCGTAGTAGCCGTCCTCGTGTCCGGTGACTAGAGGACCGTACAAATCGGGCCGACGCGCTACAAAGCGCGACCGTCCTTGACTGTTATCCTGTTTCGGCAAGTGTACGTATTGCACACTGACGCATTCGGTTTCGTACTTCTCCAAGTGCAATTCCCCGCTTGGGCTGATGATTACCGCGCTCCAAGTGTTGGCAATGACAATCCAGCAGTGGTTGTCCCGAGCCCGCCAGCGCATTTTCTCAGTGTTCTCCGGCCCGCCGCTGCCGTCCATGGGAATGAAAATGACCTGTGCCCCTTGGACCCCCAGCACCGCGCAATTATCCACGGTGCGGTCGCTACACAACAGAAAACCCAACCGGCCCAAAGGCGTGTCGAACGGCTGCAGCGCTCGTCCTGGCGTGATGGCATACTCTCCCGCAGTGGTAATTTTGCGGTAATGGGCGATTACTTCGCCTTGCGGATCGAGCATGACACAGGCGTTGAACAGAGTTTGGTCTTCCCGTTCCAGCAAGCCGAATATCAGATAGATCCCCAATTCTTTGCACAACGCGCCCGCCCGCTGGATATAGGACCCATCCGGCACGGTCTGGGCAATTTCCAACATGTCCGCCAATTGGGATGTGGGGTCTGCATTAAACACATAACCATCCAGCACGGACTCGGGCGCGACAATCACTTGGGCGCGACGCCCGGCCGCCTCCCGGACATAGGCCTCCAGCCGCTGGAAATTATCCTCCAATTCCCA
>VXZF01000015.1:1820-3812 GCA_009845645.1 Gemmatimonadota bacterium
CGGCCGCCTCCCGGACATAGGCCTCCAGCCGCTGGAAATTATCCTCCAATTCCCAGGGGGCCGATTTCAAGGTGACAATTCCCACCAACATGCTCTGTCTCCTATCAGAGGGTCACGGCAAAAAGCTGGGCGCGCGCCATGCGAAATCGCAAATGGATCTTCCGGCCCTTTAGCGCCGACAGATCCGACTTGCCCCGCCAGCTCACCACAGCCACCAATTCGTCCCCAGACATCCGGTCGCAGTCGGCAAAACTGAATCCCTCTAGGGCGGGGACCAGCGTCGCGCCCGTTCGATTGGGCAAACTGCCATCGACGATTTCCACTTCGACAAAGGCACCCGGCAACAACGTCTTGAAGTTGAGCTTGAGCTGCTGACCGGCGCATAGCTGTTCGCTCAGAGCAAATTCCGCCCAATCGTCCGCTTCCCAGGCCACCAGCCGATCGCGCTTCCACGTGGCCCAGATGTACTCGTGCGGATGGTCGGAGGAGCGGTTGTGCGGGTGTGGACAGGCCAGAATCAGCACGCCCCAGTGATCTTGATCCAACTCCACCAATTCTGGCGTCGGGTAGAGGCTGCCATAGTGCTCGCTCACCGGAATAATCGGCTTGCGTTCCGGCCGATACCAGAGCTGGCCGTCGTGGCTGGTGGCCAAGTACACATCGACCAGATCGCTAGCCCGGCGGTAGGGACTGAAGAACATGAGGTGCTGGCCGTGCGGATGGCGACAATAGCCCGGCGCATAGATGTCCCAATCGGGCGGATCGTCTGGCTCAGCCGTGAGCACCATGAGGTGGTTGTCCCACGGCCCGCGAAAAGTATCGGCTTCGTAGCGCGACACCGCCCGGCGCCGCTCGCGACCGCTGCGCAAATAAATGACGTATTTGCCGCTATCGGCATCGTAGGTGAGAATATTCTGCGTATCGAGCAAGAAGGGCGGTGCCATGATCGGTTCGGGCAGGTGCGTCCAGCTATAGCCGTCAGCCGACACCCCAGCGGTGACCACCACCTGCGAGGTTATGTTGGCACCGATTTCACCAGCGTCTCCGGCCGCCTCGCGCTTGGCCCGCAATTCCATCACTTCCGCCCGACTAGCTGGCCGGCCGTCCACCTGGAACTTGCCGGTAATGCCAATGGCCTTATAGCGCTCTTCGTCGCTGCCATTGGGATCGCGCATGACGTTCATGTACCCGTAGGACGAACCCACTTGGTCGCAGACAAAGAGGATATTGTTATCCTTGGAACCATCGTATTCGACCTGTCCCAACTCGGGCCGCTCCCAGTGAAAGCCGTCGCCGCTCTCGGCGTAGCACCACAATCCGGGCACTTTGCCCGGCACGTGGCCGGCCTGCACCCAGGGATCTTCGGGGTCGGCGAAGCAGCAGTACCACAGGCGGTAGCGGTCGCCTTCCTTTATTAAACTCGGGTAGTGGATATTGCCGGCTTCCCAGCGCTTTTGGCGCGCCATGACCGGCTCAGAGCACTCGGCTTGCTGCACGGCCAAGCGGATGCCGGTGGGCAGATCCTGGGGAAAATACAGTCCTTCTTCGTCGTGGCTGACGTAGCCGGGCCAGATCCCGTGCCAATCGAGCGCAGGTACGGTTTTAACCTGTAACTCGTCCATTTGTCTTTTCTCCTCATCCTCGTTAAACGCGAGGGTTGTCCCCGGTTCGATAGGCGTACAAGCTCGTAGCGTTGTCGGTGCGAAAGTGCAAGCGAATATTCTGACCAACGAAAGGCGTCAGATCGCGCCGCTCCTGCCCCCAAGTAATCTCGCAATCCGTCTCGTCTCCCCGCGCCAGCCCATTGCACGAGTCAAAGTCAAACCCCTCCGGCACGGAAGCCTCCGCAATGACGCGCACCTGCAAGTGTCCAAATAAACAGGTGGCATTGACCCCAAGCCTAGGACCGATGACTTCAATGGGTTCAGTCATTAATTCGCCGCCCCCGATGCCGCAGCGCAGCGCCACAAAGCGATCCTTGCGCAGGGTCAC
>VXZF01000016.1 GCA_009845645.1 Gemmatimonadota bacterium
TCGACGATCCGGCCACCTTCGGCGAGGTGGGTCGCGACTCTCAGGGACTCGACTCGCGGGAGGAACCGCGCACCTTTTACGTGTGGCCTCACTCCACCCTTGCCTTTGGCGGTGCCGTGCAGACGCCCGGCGTTTCCGCGGACTGCGATATAGCTCTCATTGACCTCCGCTGTCCGGGCCGTCGGCGGCTGACCGTAGATTCTGCTAGGGGCCTGGGACCGGAGACGGGCGGTGGCGAGTTGGCCTATAAGCTGAATCCGGTGGACTTGCGGGGTCTGAGCAGGAGTCGCGCCCGTCTTGGTGTTGGACCACGCGTGGTGGAGGTGATGACGGTGTTTGGAAAGGGTCTTCGACTGCGGACGGAGGAGGTGCCCTTTGCGCCTTCTGGATTGGCTGCCGGTAGCCTCGTCAGCTTTCTCCCCGGTGCTGCTGAGGCGTCAACGCGTATAGTGGCGGGTACGGATGACGATGTTCTCGTCCTTGCTTTTTGCAGCCGCTCGGCGAAGGCTCGGGTCGCACAGGAGGGCGACTGGTTCCGGCTGCACGCTGGTGACCGGGAGTTTTCCTTCCACGTGTCCAGGAAGAGCGGTGCAATCCTGCGTCTCCGCTGAGGTTCTCAGCGGCGTCTTAAAATCCAAGTGCGCCCCAAGTAACCGTTATTCCGCCTCTGCGTTCATCTGGGGATACTTTGCCGCCGGGGGTTGTAGGTGGTTGGATTTGCAGAATATATCACACGGTCTAAAGCTGCGATAAGTCCTCCACCGCCATAGGAGAAAGTAGCCTGATATTATGATTTCCCTTCATCGGCATCATGAAAATCAAAAAAGGTCAATATATCATTCCGATCCGAAAATCCACGATCCGCTTTCATTTTTTCTAGCTCAGGAGTGGAATCGTCGCGCCAGCCACGCTTTTCCATGAATTGATTCCAGATTTGGATTTCTTCATTATTGGGACGCCTTCCATTTTCAAAACACCATTCTAGTATCTCTTCATCAGTTCCACTAGAAAGCACCCTTTTAACTAGAGCATCGTATTCTACCTGAAGAAAGCGAAGGCATTGACCATCAAGTCCGAAACCACGATTATAGTCGTCCGGAAGCTTGCCTTGATGGTAAAGTCGAATCTTGTCTAGCATTCGCCCAAAAAAGACGATCTCTCCTACCTTTTCGTAAGAACTTCTTAAGTTGGGAATCTGCATAATGGCATTCCTCCAAAAATACAATATTCTGATTCTTCTTACGGACCTGAGCCGGCCCTTTTCCATTGCATTTAACTGCTTATATCCGAACAATTAGTTTGGGTAACGAGTAGAGAAATCTCTCAAGGGCGCGGCGTGGCCCGAACCTCGACCAGGGTTCCGTCGCGCACCGGCGTCGTCACCCTCAGCACGCCGGGTCGCACCACTTCCGCCGCTAGCTCCTGTCCATCCACCACCACGCGAGGATCGCGGCACCAAGCCGCTGGTACGGTGGCCTCCAGCGTCAGGCTGCGGTACGGCACCTGTTCGGGCAACTCCGGCAGACCGATGCGAAAGTGCTGCGCTTCGGCACCGCCGTCCACGGCTTCGATCTGAGCGTGACGCCGCATCAGATGGTAGCTGAGCGCCTCCTCGGGCACTGCGCACCAGACTGCATCGCCTCCCTCGGACAGTACCGTCTCAAAGCGCTGCCGTAGCTGGGCCTCCGAGCAGTCTTTGTTGGGATGTACGGCTGTTTCCAATGGACAGTGGCAGTAGTCGATGAGCCAGCCCTGCACGGCTTGGGCTTGGCGGATGTTGCGATACGGGTCGTAGGCGCTGTAGAACGGCTCGTAGTAGTGGTCGTGCAGCGCTGTGCGGTTGATCCAGAACAGCTCGTCTTCGGGCCGGTTGAGCGCGTCCGTCAGGCTCATGGCACCTAGGTAGCCGTAGTGGCGGCAGGCTGCGAGGACGTGGTCGGCCATGTTCGTGTTGTTGCCGGGCGAGCAGTAGAGGATTATCGGTTCGCCGAGGGCTTCCTCCAGCACTTGCTTGGCTTGGCCGATCTCCTTGTCCACCATTTCCGGCGTGATTACTTCGTGGGTCCACGAGTGGTTGCCTACGCCCCAGCCGCGAGCGAGTAGGTCGCGCAACTCGTCCGCGTTCATGTGGCGGTAGCCGTTGTAGCTGGAGTTGCCGGCTTTGCGGATCTCGCCCATCTGGCCGACGAGCAGTTCTACGTGGCCGGGGATGGCGTACTCTTCGTGCATGGGGATGGCGAAGCGGTGCAGGTCGGCTAGGGCCTCGTCGTAGGTGATGGAGTAAACCCAGCGCTTGCCGTACTTCCACGGACAGATGCTCAAGCTCATGGCTGTTCACCTTTCATCTGATCGATGGCTTGTTGGAATTGCGCGGAGGTGCAGCCGAAGCCCAAGCTCCACTCGAAAATGTGGAGAGCGTAGTTGGTCGATAATCGATGCGGGAACGACGCTGGCGTCTCCACCCCGACGGTCGCATCGCGCATCACTACGCAGCGATAGCCGCGAGCCAGCATGGGCCGCGCTCCCCCCTCGGCACCGAGTAGGCACATGTCGGCTGCGAATCCCATGTAGATGAGCGTATCTACGCCGCGACTGCGCAGGTATTCGTCTAGCACGTCGGAGTAGAAAAAGAGGGGCTCGTCTCCAACCGGGGAGACGATTTCGGCGCGCCGCATTTGCGCCAGCGGTGAGTGCTCCATGTAGCCGACGCCGTGGGCTCGTTCGAGCATCTCCTGTTGGTGTGGGTGCACGGATCCCGACTCTCCTGAGCGCCGCGACTCGATGTGGGGATACTGGTGGTCCATCCAGTCCGTCTCGACGTGGCAGACCGGCATCCCAATTGCGCGGGCCGCATCCATGGCTGGGCGGATGACCTCGACCATGATGCGCCCGGCCTCCTCTGTTGACTGAGGCCAACCCATGCCGACGCAGTAGTTGACGTCCACGGGCGGCCCGTCGGGGCAGCCGATGTTCCAGCAGTGCATACCCACTAAGGCTGTCTTGTTCACTGGCAACGACAGAGTGACCTGTTCGTATCCAGGACGGTCAATCGGCAAGGCCCGGTAGTAACGGGCGGCGAGTTGTAGCGCGTTCTCTGTCATAGCCGGTACTCGTCGGCGACGCGGCGCACGATCGCGGCCGCCTGTTCGCAGTGGTGGGGTTCGTACTTATCGCAGAAGGTGCTCCAGCGGATGAAGCACTCCAGCAGCTCGTGCGCATTCGGGCAGCACGTTGCGTCGTAGCGGTAGGTGCGCGACGCTGGCGGCTGTGAGTATGGGAAGCGCTGGCGCTCGGCTGCTTCGGTGAGATAGGGCAGGGCCGCTGGCAGCAGATAGTAGCGCGCTTGGCTTGCTCCTAAGATGCCAGCGGCGGCTACCTGTGCGCCGAACTCTTCAGCGTCACATCGGAACTGCTCTGGGTCGATGGTGAATCCCGCCATCCAGCATGAGTACACCTCGGTCTCCGGTGGGATCGACAACGCCGAGACGCCTGGAATTTCATCGAGGAGTGCGCTCAACAGGCGGATCATGCGATCGCGTTTCTCTACCTGGGAATGGATGATTTCTAGCTGAGCCAAGCAGATTGCGGCGGTCGATTGGGTCATGCGGTGGGCGAAGCCGTTGACCGTGTGTACGCGCCCGAAGTGTTCGACCATCTCTCCGCCACGGCTCTGGCCGACGAAGCGCGCCCGCTCGGCTAGCTCGTCGTCGTTGGTGAGGATGCAGCCGCCCACGTCGGAGCCCATGGTCTTTTCCGAGTCGAAGGAAAAGGCACCCGCTGTCGATAGGGTGCCAGCGTAGCGGCCCTTGTAG
>VXZF01000750.1 GCA_009845645.1 Gemmatimonadota bacterium
TTGCTAAACCAAGTCCCGCCTGCGCAGGTGGATGCCAAAGGAGCGGACGCCTTGCGGGTCCAGTTGGTAATTGAGGCGCTTATCGAAAGCTGGGAAACCGGTCAGGTAGTGAAGGTGCCTAAACAGTAGGCGCAAATGGCGGCTAGGGGGGTAGTTTGTTATACTCAGGTCTGAGGAGATACTGCGGATGAAGCGAGCCAAGCCAAAGTCCGAACTTGGCCAATACTTGTATTCTATACTGACTGTCGTGGGTTTGTTTTTGGTTATTCGCACCAGTGTGGTGCAGGCCTTTTACATTCCTTCCAGTTCGATGGAAGATACGCTCTTGGTAGGTGATTATCTGCTGGCCAACAAGTTTGTCTATGGTGTTCCAGTCGATGTGCCCCTGACGAGCATTTCTCTCTTCCGTCTGCCTGCACTTAAGGAACCGCAGCCGGGCGACATTGTCATTTTTCGCTCTCCGCAGGACGAGGGGCGCGACTTGATCAAGCGCTGCGTGGCCGTTGGGGGTCAAGAAGTTCACATTATCAATAAAGTGCTCCACGTCGATGGCAAGCCGGTGCAAGAGCCCCCGCTAGCCAAGCACACCGACCGGGCGTACTATCCGCGTGAGCTCAATCCCCGCGACAACTTTGGTCCTTATATCGTGCCCGAAGACCATTTCTTTATGATGGGCGACAACCGCGACAACAGCTCGGACAGCCGCTATTTTCGCGCCGTGCCCAAGCGGTTGATCAAGGGCAAGGCCATGAATATCTATTGGTCGTGGGAGCCCGACACCCGCGGGCCTTACTATCGGGGCTTGACGTCCCTGCCCGCGGTGGTGGCCACCTTTATCTGGCGACTGCCCAGCCGAGTGCGCTACGGGCGTCTTGGCGACGTGATCTACTAGCGGGAGGATGCCATGAACCGCAGGGAATCGCACGAATACGACAAGGCCCAAGAGCCGGAGGAGCAGGTTGCCGAGCCGTTGCGCTTGGTTGATCAGCTACTCGCGCTAGCTCCGGACCGCGACCCCGCTCGGCCCCTGCTGTACCGTCTCCGGCGCCAGCTCATGGAGCGAGAGATTTCCTTCCAGGAGGCGCGTCGGGCGCTCGTGGAGATGGAAGCCGCGCTAGAGAAGGTGACGGCACCGGCCAACCGCGTCGGCATCTTTCTCGGGATGCCGAGTGAGGGGATTGCCACGGTTTTCGTCGGCAGTGCTGAGTACTACGCCAACATCGACCCACGCGTCGATGTGTCCCAGCTCAAGGTTGGCTGCCGAGTGCTGGTAAACGAAGCCTATGCAGTCGTCGGCAATTTGGGACACAGCCCCTCGGGACCGGTGGCTAAGGTCGGCGATTTACTCCCGGAGGGCCGGTTGCGGATTGCCCAAGCGCACGGGACCCAAGAGGTGGTCGTGGAGCGCGCCGCGGAATTGGCTGACGCGGACTTGCAAATCGGCGACGAGGTGCGGATGGATCCGGCCTACAAGGTCGCGCTGGAAGTTTTGCAGTCGGCCGAGAGCAAGGAGTACTTCATCGAGGATGTTCCTCCAACTCCCTGGGAGAGCATCGGCGGCCAGCAAGAGGCGATCGAAGCCATCCGCGACACCATTGAACTACCTGCGTTGCACCCCCAACTCTTTGAGCGCTTCGAGTATTCGACGCCCAAGGGCTTCCTGCTCTACGGCCCTCCGGGCTGCGGCAAGACCCTCATCGGCAAAGCCACGGCGTACAACTTGGTGCAGCACATGCGCGAAGTCGAGGGCTTGGAGCTGGAAGAATACTTCATGCACATCAAGGGGCCGGAGATCCTCAACATGTGGCTCGGCGAGACCGAGCGCATGGTGCGCGAGGTCTTTGCCCAGGCGCGCCAAAAGCGCAAGGAAGGCTATTTGCCCTTTGTCTTTATCGACGAAGCCGAGTCGATCTTGGGTACGCGGCGCTCAATGCGCAGCCACAACATCTCCAATACGGTCGTGCCGATGTTTTGCACTGAGATGGACGGCATTGAGTCGCTGCAGGACGTAGTGCTGATTTTGGCCTCCAACCGCCACGATCTGATTGACCCGGCTGTGCTCCGGCCCGGTCGCATTGACCGCAAGATCAAGGTCGCACGCCCCAACTACGAGGCAGCCGGCGACATTTTGGGGATTTACCTCAAGCCCGAGTTGCCGATTGATCGCGCCGAGGTGGAGCAGCACGGCGGCGAAGCGGCTGCGCGCGAGGCCCTGATACAGGAGGGACTAGACGAGTTGTTTTCCAAAGGCGAAGAGGCCCGCTTCTTGGAGGTGTCGCTGCGCAGCGGTCGCCAGGAAGTACTCTATCGCGGCGATCTGATTTCAGGGGCCATCATCGCCTCGGTCGTCTCGCGGGCCAAGGAAATGGCGATCAAGCGCGCCATTGCCGAAGAAGACCCCGAAGGCGGAATCCGCGCCGAGGATCTGCGGGAGGCGACGCGGGCTGAATATCGCGAGAACGAGGTGTTCCCACCTTCGGACAGCGTCGAGGACTGGCTCAAACTGCTCGACTACGAGCCGGAAAACGTGGTGAGGGTGATACCCGTTAGACCTCAGCCGGAAAAAACACCGGAAAAGCGCATCGGCCAGGTGATCTGACTCAGCTCATGCAGCGGCTCTGCGGGCTAGAAACCGAGTACGGCATCCAGGTTGATGAGGACGAGTCCATGGACGTGGTGGTAGAGTCTATGGAGTTGATCCGCTGCTATGTGCGCCAAGATTTTGTTGCTCTCTGGAATTACGCGCTCGAAAACCCGCGGCTCGACATGCGCGGCTTTGAGGTCGCCGAACTTCTCAACGACAAGGACGAGACCGTCCACTTGCAGAAGGATCGCCAGCGCCGGGTCCAGCTCGCGGACCTGAAAAGCGATCTAATCGTCCACAATGGTGCCCGCCTGTACAACGATCACACCCACCCGGAATTTTCCACCCCAGAATGCTATAGTCTCCGCGATTTGGTAGCTGTTGATCGCGCCGGGGAGCGAATTCTCCTCCAGTGTGCGCGTCAGCGTACCGAAGACCGCGGCCGCGGCGTGGTGCGTTTGTACAAAAACAACACCGACTTCGAAGGGCACAGCTACGGCTGCCACGAGAACTTCTTGCTCAGCCGCGACATTCCCTTCCAGCAGGTGATCAACGGCCTGCTGCCCTTTGTGGTGACGCGGCAAATTTTTGCCGGGGCTGGCAAGGTCGGCGTCGAACAGGACACTCGGGCGCGGCCCGCGACCTACCAGCTAAGCCAGCGCGCAGACTTTTTCGAGGTCATCGCCAGCGTCGATACCATGCACCGCCGACCACTGGTCAACACCCGCGACGAGCCTCATGCCGATCCAGCGCAATACCGCCGCCTGCACCTGATCATCGGCGACGCCAACATGTGCGAATACGCCACTGCGCTCAAGGTCGGCACAGCTTCCTTGGTGCTGGACCTGCTAGAGGCCGGTGCATTGCCCTCGTTTACCTTGGCCGATCCTATTGGCGCACTCAAGGCCATTTCCCGCGACGAGTCCCAGCAGTGGCCAGTGGCCTTGGCCGAGGGAAGGGTGAGTTCGGCGTTGGAGATACAGACAGCCTTTATGGCAGCGGCGACGCGAGTTTTTCAGGGCCGCGACGAAGAGACAGATTGGGTGCTTGCAGCTTGGCGCGACGTGTTGGATGCCCTCGCACGTGATCCGCAAGAGTTGGTGGGACGCCTCGATTGGGTGACCAAAAAGTGGCTGTTGGATGCGTTTGCCGAGTCCGAGGGACTCGATTGGGAACGGCCGGAGGACCGCGCGTGGCTGCAAAGCCAAGACCTCGAATACCACAACAT
>VXZF01000228.1 GCA_009845645.1 Gemmatimonadota bacterium
AACCAGTCGGCACGGCTCGCGTGTCGCGGTCCTGGCGCGTGGAAATGCTCGTCACTGCGGTGGCATCGGCGTGGAGGAGATGGTAGGACAAATCCAAGTTGCGCCGTACAGGCTCCAGCAGGTCGGGCCGTGCAAGCACTTGCGCCGCGCGGATTAAGGCGCGGTTGACTACGGCATTATACACGCCCGTGCTGCGTTCGCTGTACTCGCCGTCGGCATTGATATCAATGCCTTCGCCGAGGTACGCGTCCACAGTCTCGCTCACCGTTAGCTCTGGATAGAGGGCTTGGGCTTGGGCCAGTGCGGCGACTAGCACCCAGCGGTGATTGGGCGTGTGGAAGCCGCCAGCGACCATGCCCGGCGCTCCGGTTTGTATCAGTTCGCCTAGGGCTTCGGCGATGGCCGCGGCTCCCGCGTCTTCCGCAACCTGTTGCCGCGCAGCAAACACAACCGGCGCGATGGCTTGCACCACAAAACCTGTGTCCGGGGCTGAGTCGAAGTTGGTGGTCAGCAAGTCGAAACAACCCGACGGCTTCCGGTGCCGACGGGCAAATTCAGCGGCAAGGAGAATGCGCTGTAAGACCTCTTCGCTGCGGTAGTGGCACGACTCGTCCAGCAGATAGGCGTAGCCAAGCGACGCGACCGCGCTGATGCTTTGCGACCCCACTAGCCGGTCGCCGTCCATAAAGCCGCCGCAATACGGGCTTTCCGCATCCAGCACTTGGCGCGTCAGCACACCCACGACCTGCTGGTCTAGCTCGCCGACGAGCGGCGCGTACTCAATCATCGCCGCTTCTGCTCAACCGACCGATACGCCGCCTCGGTAAATTTAGCTACTGCCACAGCAAAATCCGCCTGCTCATAGCCCTTGCCGCCATTGCGAATCCAGCGCAAAAAGGCCGCGTCCGGCGTGTCTTCCCGCACCCGCTTGGGCACTTCCAACGGCTCCCCATTCAGCAACACCTCCCGCACCTGCCACTGGTGTAGATGAAAGACCAAGGTTCCCTTGTCGCCGTGGATGGACAGCCGCTCGTCGTGTCGGCTCGCGCTGCCGACAAAGCTCAGCGATCCCAGCGCGCCGCCGCGAAACCGCGCGTTGACCACAGCATCCATATCCACCCGCTTGCCCCGCTTGTCCATGAAGGCCGAGACCTTTACAGGTGTCAAACCAGTAATCCACAGAACCGCGGCTACCAAGTGACTGCCGGTGTCCATGAACATCCCGCCTCCTGCCAACTCGGGCACCGTCCGCCATCCCCTGCCACCCCAATTTTGCGTCACGTACGCGACAATTCCTTTGATCTCGCCGAGAGCACCCTTCTGCACCAGTTCCCGCGCATACGCATACGCCGGGTAAAAATTGCGCTGATAGCTGACGACCAACACGCGCTCCCGCTCAGCGGCCAGATCGATTAGCGCCTGGGCATGGCGCGCCTTCGTCGTCAGAGGTTTCTCGACCAAAACGTGCAGATCCCGCTCTAGCGCATAGCGCGCCTGCGCGTAGTGAGTCGAATGCGGCGAAGAAATCAACACCCCATCGAGCGCGTATGCGCCAATCATCTGCCGATAGTCGGCGTAATAGGCGGCGTCAGCCCCCCACGCTTCCAGCAACCGCCGCGCCGATGCCTCCTCGGGATCGGCGACCGCCACCAGCTCTACGCGGCCATCGGCTTTTAGCCGGGGAATGTGCGCACCGCGCATGTTGCCACCGCAGCCGATTAGGCCGACGCGAATCTTCCTTTTTGCCATTGCGTTTCTCTTAATTCACTAGATTAAAAAGCGGTGCGACCCCGCCGAACATTCCCGGAAAGCGGAACACGGCCTCGTCTTGGTCGCGGATACGGTCGAGGACTGCCTCGTCGAGCAAGGCGCACTGGCGGTCGAAAAGGGCTTGCTCTTCTGCGACTGCATACGAACCCTCGCGCCGCGCCTGCCCTTGTGCAGCGGCAACTTCAGGGTCGCCAGCCAGTTTTTCCGCCATCGTCCCGAAGAAGCGTTCCAGCAGCGGTCTATGACCACCGTCAGACGCCTGTGCAGCCGCCGCGTCAAAGGCAGCGTGGCACTTCACCAAGCGCTCGCACCAGTCGTCAGGCACCTCGCCATCGAGGGTGAAAGGCGCGGCGTGCCCCAACAGCGGCGTGCGATCCTCGGTCTGGAAAGCCACGAGTACGCAACAAGGCTCCAAAGGCCGGGCGCGGAACCGGACGATGCTCCCCGGCTCAATATCGGCGATCTCCCCGGCGGCGAGCGGCTGCGTTTCTACCCCGTCCATAGAGAGCACGTCTATATACGCCTCAGCACAGAAGTCGGCGACAATATGCTCGCGGGGCCGCCCTTGTATGCCGCAACGCCCAAAAGGCAGCGAATACACCCAGTCGCCCTCAGTCGCGTCATATCCTTCCCCGCGCAACTGGCGCAAGGCGCGGCAAAGGCGTTCGGCCTCACCCGCTGCATCCGTAGGCCGCGGCGCAACCGCCTCCGCTGCATCCACTTCCACCCGATAAGGCACTCCGTATCCAAACAGCCGCGCTCTCAACGGATCACCCATCTCGTCCTTCCTCTAACAGCTCTTCGGCGCACTCAGCCACCTTGCGGAAGGCCGTGGCGTATTGCTCGATGATTGTGGCGTCGTAGTGCTTAAACCACGGAATCGAATAGATGCGGCCAGTCATGCGCTCGGTCACCGGCAGACTGCCCGGCCCCTGCCGCAGATCGCGGTTGGAGTGGGCAATGCGCGTGGGTTGGCCGTGTCCGTAGATGTCGGCCTCGTTGAGCACTGGGTGCAGGTGCATCAGCTCATTGGCTCCCGGCATGATCTTGTACGACCCGGTCTCGGCCGTGACCGCCGCGCAGAAGCGCTCGACCGGTAGGCCGCCTAGCTCCTCGGGCACGTACAATCCCTTGGCCGCGTACCAGCCGCCCATCGTCGAGCCGCTGTCAGCCGATGGGCGATGCGCTCTTAGCCCCGGGACGCCTTCGAGCAGGTCCCAGAAGTAATTCATCGCCCGCTGGATCTCCTGCATCCGCTCGTCGTAGTGGCGTAACTGGGTGCGGCCCACCGCCGAAGACAACTGATGCATCCGGTATTTGTACCCACCCAGCGGCATCCTAGCAAAAGGCTTTAGCGCAGGATCTTCTAAGGAGCGAGTGCGCTCATAATGCCCAAAAGCCGCAGCGCGCTCGTATAGGGCTTGATCGTCGGTAACCAAAAAGCCCCCCTCGCCGCAGGCCAGCGACTTGCCCGACATAATCGACATCGCACCGATGTGGCCGATTGTGCCCAGCAGCCGTCCCTTGTAGAGTCCTCCCTGGGCGTGCGAGACATCTTCAATCACCTTCAGCCCGTGCCGCTCGGCAATGTCCATGATCGGATCCATATCGGCCGGATAGGCGCAGTAATGCACGGGGACAATGGCCTTCGTCCGCTCGGTAATGCGGTGCTCAATGTCGTCGGGGTCCATCGTCAGCGTGTCGGGGTCGATTTCAGAAAACACCACCGTACCCCCCAGCGAGAACACCTGGAGCGACGTGCCCCAAAAGGTCATGCTCTGCGAGATAACCTCGTCGCCAACGCCGACGTCGCAGGCCCACAGCGCGGCGTGAATCGCCGATGTGCCCGTGTTGTGGCAGAGAGCGTGCTGCAAGCCAAAATAGGACTTCAGGTCCTCTTCAAAATCCAGAGTTAGGTCCCAGCCCGACATCGCCCCGCGCCGCAGCACGTCCAGCACGGCTTCGTCATCTTCAGCGGTGATGATCGGCCGGCGGATAATATCCCCTTCGTCAGCGGTGGCGGCCGTGG
>VXZF01000613.1 GCA_009845645.1 Gemmatimonadota bacterium
CGGCAGCCGAGGGCATCGCCAAACGAGCCAACCACCGACAAAGAGCAAGGCGATCTTAAGGACGATGATACCCTCGATACCAAGCGGATGCCCCGGAAAAAAATGCGCGAGGGCCAGCGGATTGAAAGCCAAACCACTGAGCATCAGAGCTACACCGGCGAGGCGCACGGTGGCGCGCGGGCGACTAGTCACCGATCACATCCTCCGTCTAGCAAATCAGAAGTCAACTTCAGCCGATACGAGATTGATTTGCCCCATTGGATGTAGTTTTTGTCACGGCAAGACAGCATAGTATATTAGACGCCGAATGGCAGATTGTTACAACAAAGGAGGTGTCCCCTGTTCGCTGAAATCGCCCGCCACGCCCTCGATCGGGTGCCCTTGTCCATCATCTTCGACGATTCCACGGTGCTGGTCAACCTCAACTATTTCTTCCTCCGCGACCGCACCATTGCCGAGGGCCGTCCCCAGCGCTGGGAGGACCTGCCAGTGGTTCATCCCGCCTCCTTTACCCGAGAATTCGCCGAATGGTGCCTAGCAAGCGGCGTCCGGGGCAAATTCTCAGTAGTGCCCTGCCCGGCGGCCCTAGGGCGCATCGACGAGGGGCTGCCCCTCTTCAGCAAAACCCAGCAAGACGAATGGCTGGCCATGTGCCGCGAGGTCATCGTCCCCGCCTTCGACATCACGCCCGAGATGCTCACCCACACGTTCGTGTTAAATCCCAAAACCTTGCAGCCGCTCCCCTCTAGAATATGGGAGCAATACGATTGGGCCGCGCTGCCTGAAGACCAAGAAGAGTTGGTCACCGAGTACATTGCCCAGGCATGCCGCATTCTAGTCGCTGTGGGCCTGACGCCGCAAGGAGTAACCTCACCGGGTGGTTTCGGCGGCCGCACCCTGCCCTTTTACGCCCGCTGTGCTGGCGAAGCCGTGCGCCAAGTCACGGGCAACCCAGTGCCCTACTTTTTTCAGCGAGTCTCTAGGGACGACACGGTGGACGCCCCCGTGTGGTACCCCGACCGCCAAACTGGACAAGCTACCGGCGAAATCATCGCCTCCACCGGCGACTGGACCGGCAGTTGGACCGGCTATGGCGAGGTCGATGCCGACAGGTACATCACTCCCGACTTGGAGGGCGGCCGCCTACCAGCTCTCATCGACGCGGGCGAACCGGCTGTGCTCATCAGCCATTGGCAGGGGTTTTATGGGCTACACGATGAGGACCGGCGCGGCTTTAAGGCATTCAAGAAGGTGGTGAGTCGTCTCGCCGAGCGCGATCCGAGGGGAGAGCGCACCCAATGGCGCACCTGTAGCCAAATCACCACCTATGCCTGCGCCCGCGCAATGACCGAGATCGCAGTAGAGGACAACACTATCCGCCTCGACCTGCCGGTGCAGACCCCTGACCTGACTCTGCGCCTTACAGACGGAGAGGTGCGCTCAGTCCGGGTGGATGGCCGCCCATTGACGCGAGTTTCGAACCGCGCCGCCTTCAAAAGCGACACTTTCCTGCTAGAGGACGGAGCTACTTTAGTCGCCTTTGACCCGGCCCAACGCCAAGTACTAGTAGAAGTGGAACAACCAACTTAAACGGAGACTGCAACATGAACTCACGCCCCCAAATACTCATCGCCTGCAACAAGCACGTGCGCGAGCAATACCTCGCCGCGAACGACTTCGAACGCCTCGAAACCTTTGCCGACTGGGATTGGTTCGAATGCGAAGGTGGCGGCATTTACGACACCAACACGGACTCTGAGACCGCCCAAGCGCTAGGCGAGCGGCTGGGTAGTTACGACGGGCTAGTCGTCTGCCACGGCTGCCCCACAATCGATGCCGCGATCTTGGATCAAGCCCCCGGCCTGAAGATCATCGGCGAGTTGGAAGGCGACCGCTTTGCCAGCCGCATCGACGTCGAGGCCGCTTGGGCGCGGGGCGTCTGCACGGTCGATACGACCAACGGCTCGTCGTATCCAGTGTCCGAGTGGGCCTTGGCGCTCATCATCATCGCCCTGCGCAACGCCGGTGCCCAATTCCGCCGCCTCATCGCCGGCGACGTGAGCCCTCGTCCGCAAAGCGACTTTGGCTTCATCCACGGCGATCTGACCGGCAAGCGCGTCGGCCTGATCGGTTGCGGGCACATTGGTCGGCGGCTGATCCATTTTTTGCGCCCCTTCCAGACCGAAGTGTGGGTGTTCGATCCCTATCTGGCGCGGGAGATGGCCGACGCCATCGGCTTCCTCAAAACCTCGTTGGACAACGTGATGTCCCAGTGCGACGCCATCGTCTGCCTAGCGCCACACACCCCGCGCACCGAGCGCATGATTGGGCAACGAGAGCTAGATCTAATCCAGCCGGGCGCAGTGTTCGTCAATGTGTCGCGCGGCAAAGTGGTGGATTCAGCTGCACTAGTGAAGCGGCTCAAGCGGGGCGACATCGTCGCTGGTTTAGACGTGTTCGACCCGGATGTGGGCGAGGACAACGCCTATGGCGACAAGGAGATTCTCCACTTGGAAAACGTCTTCGTCACCCCGCACATCGCCGGCGTGACCGTACAGAGCTACCCGCGCTTTTTCGAGCTGATGGTCGACGAACTCAACCGCTTCTTCCACGGGCACGAAACCCTCTTCGACCTAACGCCGCGCTCCATCGCCAACCGCCGGGGCAGTGATTTTTCCACGGAGAGTTGACCATGCTGACCCCACTCCAAGTCGGCCAATTCCGCTTCTAGGCGAGCAATCTCCGCAGGTAGTCGACGGCCAGACCAATGGCCTCAAGGTCGCTCACCGCATTGCCCTGGCCCTCGAAGACGATGGACATATTGCCGTTGAAGTCGACTTGGCGGAGAATTTCGACAATGCGCTCGTAGTCGAGCCACTCCTCCCGGCCGCGGTCGATTTTGTATATTTTGGCCCGCACATAGGTGGCGTGGGGCGCGGTCTGCTCCATGAAGTCATAGAAGTCGACCGCGGGATCCTCGGCCCCGGAGGGCGCTGCGCCCGGCGAGCCTTGCCACCAGCCCGTGTCGAGGATGAAGGTGAAGTTTTCGCGGTTGACATCGCGCAGTATTTTGAGAATATCGTCCCCAGTGGGCGCGATGACCGGGGCGTGGTTGTGGAGGCCAACGAACACGCCTTTGCCGGCGGCGTAGTCGCAGACCTCCTGGAAGCTGCCAATGGCGTCCTGCCACAGGACGCGGCGGTCAACGGCTGCGGCGGGGATGCCGCCGCCGAAGAGGCGGACCAAGGGCGCGCCCATAAAGGCGGCCAGATCAATGCCCTCTTTGACTTCGGCAATGCGCCGGCGGCGTTCGGCTTGGGGCAGGGCAACGCCCTGGGGGCGGCCGTCGATCTGCTCGACGCCGACAAAGCCGCGGCCCACGCCCAAAAAGCCAATGGGCAGGCCGCACTGCTGGCAGAGGGCCCTGATGGAGCGCAGATAGGCCCGGTCCCGGGCGCGGAAGCCGCGGAAGAGCTGAAAGTCGACCACGTCGAGGTCCCAGGCGCGGATCTGGCGCACCAGGGCGGCGATGTCCAGCCAGTTGCGCGGGTCTTCCTTGTCGGCGTGGGGCAGGTCTTCGGCGACCCGCAGCATGGCGTTGCAGCCGAGTTTGATCATGCGATGTCCGTGTATCCGGGCGCATCGGGCAGAAGTCGCCCGTGTGCTCGACCTTGACCAAGCGCTCAAAAAGATCCTTACAATACACTACACAGAGAAGTTAAACCATGAATCTAATCGCCCCGACGGCAACGATACAAGTACCGGACTGGGTCGCGTACCCGGATCGC
>VXZF01000263.1 GCA_009845645.1 Gemmatimonadota bacterium
CGCCAGCGCTTCCTCGGAGAGCATGCGCTCGGTGACGTCGCGGAAGATTATCACGCCGCCCCTGATCCCGCCGAGATTGTCGAGCAGCGGCCGTCCACTCACCCGGATATACACGCCGGCCGGCCTGTTTTGGTTGCGAATGAACATATCCACTTCATCCATCGACTCGCCGTGGCTGATGATGCGGAGGAACGGCAGATCCTCCATTCTCATGGGTGTTTCTCGATCGGGATAGAAGAGGCCGTATCGCTCGACCCACTCCTCTGGGGGACAATCCGTTATGTCCATGCCAATGATTTGTTCGGCAGCGGGATTTACGTAGAAGGACTGCCCCGTTACATCGACGACGACTATGCCGTCGCTGATGCTATTGAACATGGTTTCCATGAGCTCGCTCTGCTTGCGCAGTTCCTCCATGGTTTTGTCCAATTCCGCGGCTGCCTCTTTTTGTCTGGTGATGTCGCGGAAAACGATCACGCCCCCTCCGTGTCCTTCTACATCCGTCTTTAGCGGCCGTCCACTGACGCTGACGTGATAGCCGTCCGGCTTTTTCTTATTGCGGACAAACATCTCAACATCGTCGGTCGCCTCACCCCGTACGGCGCGCACTAGGGGAAGCTCTGCCGTTGTCATGCGGGTTTTTCGGTCGGAATAGAAAACTCTATGATCACCGGTCCATTGTTCGGACTTTAGATCCAGTATGCCGCCGGAGATCTGTTCGGCACTGGGATTAAAAAATGTGAATTCCCCCTCGGCATTGGCGACCAACACGCCATCGCTGATACTGCTGAGAATAGTCTCCATGAGCAGGGCCTGATTCTTCTGCTCGGCGATCATCCGTTCCAGTGCGACTTCTGTATGCTGGAGCTTAGTGATGTCGCGGAAGACGAGGACACCCCCCGTCAAAGCCCCTGCTTTGCCCCGCAGTGGTCTGCCACTGATGCTGATGTGAGCATGAACGCCTTCCGGCATTTCCTCATTGTGCACCATTACCTCGAAATCGTCCGTCGCCTTGCCGTTCAAGGCCTGCTCCAGCGGACTTTCATCTTTCGAGACGAGCGCCTTCCCATCGGGTCGAAAAACGCCGTATTGCTCGGCCCATTTATCGATGTCCTGCTCCGCCGGAAGCCCCTCACCAAACCCCCGCGCAACCGAATTGTGAAATACGAGTTCCCTATTTTCATTGACGGCGACCACGCCTTCGCTCATGCTGTCTAATACGGTTTTCATCAGCCGGGTGAAATTTTTCAATTTTTTGATAATTCGTTTCAACCGCATCTCCGTCTTTTTGTGCTTGGTTTCTCTCTCGTGCATAGAGACGGCGGTTTGAATGTTCAGATGCAGTTGGCGCTCCTCAAACGGCTTCAGCACGTAGCCAAACGGGTTGGTCGCCTGAGTCCGTTGCAACAGGTCTTCCTCAGCTTCGTCGGTCAGGTACACCACTGGAACGTCGAACTTGCTGCCGATCTGTTCGGCTGTTTCCAAGCCGGAAATCTCCCCTTCGATTCCGATATTGACTAGGGCGAGGTCGGGGCGTTTGTGCTCCGCTTTTTCAATGGCCTCGTGCCCGCACGAAACCGAGGCACACACTGTGTAGCCTAGGTTTTTGAGGCATTCTTCGAGGTGCGTTGCGCTAGGTTCATCGTCTTCGACAATCAGTATCTTCGCGTCGGTCATCTTGTTTGCCTTCTTTACTTTAAGGGCGGGTCGTCTTCCATTAGGCACCATATAGGTGTCATCATCCAGCTTTCAACGGTTAGCCACCCGGCACCTCCCACTTTTCCCGTTCCCACTGCTTTTGCCCGATCTGCTCGACGTATTCTTTCCCCTTGTGCTCGGTCAGCCAGCCCTTGAGGGGAACGTCCTCATCGGTTGGCTGCCACCAGCCTTTGACGTCCACCCCATCGCCGAGCAATTGTCGGCGTATTGGGCTGCACTTGGCGAGGATCTCATCAGGCATCAGGTTGTAGTCGAGGCCGCGCAGCCAGCGATAGCTATACCCCAAAAACAGCACTTTCCGGGTCATCTCCGAGGTATTAATCCCGCGCGCGTGCCACATCCGCCGGTCGAACAGCACGGCCGTTCCCGCCTTCACCTGAACCTGCATTGCATCGGCAAAATCGGGCGGATGGTCTCCCTTGTGGCTTTCAGGGACGATCCTGATCCCCCCTCTCTCCGGCTCGCTGATGTCAGTCAGCCAGAACCCGACCTTTAGCGACAACCTCGGTTGGGGGCGCTCCATTTCGGGGACTGGCCGGCCACCGTCTTGGTGCCATCCTCCCGGCTTCAGATCGACGCGACTCTTGGATTCAGGTGGATAGTAGATCAAATGCGAGATGTAGTGCTGGACGTTCCAGCCGAGAATATCCCAAATCAGCGGGAACGTTTTGGGCCAATCGAGCAGTTCGAGAAAAACATCATCCTCGACAATAGTCCTGAATTTCGACAGCAAGGCATTGGGTGCCAAGCCACGCGCCGCCCTTTCTGCGGCATCGACGCGATCGCCGGCCTCCAGCAGTCGGCCCAGCATGTCGTCGTCGAGCGCATCCTCGACAACCAGGTATCCCTGCTGCTCAAAATGGTCGCGCTGTGCATCGGTCATACAGTACTGCAAGCAGCTTGGGTTCATACACTTTACCTTTCTGCGGTGGTAAGCGGCGGCTCTCAGATCGCGCCATCGGTCCAGTGTCTTTCGAGGAATCTCTGTATTTCTGACCGGACTCCCTCCCATGTATCGGCAAGCTGTCCCACGAGATTCTCCATGGATCTCCACTCGAGATGATGGGCATAAGCGTGACGGGATCGATGGCGGAACGCTAGATATTCTCTCAGCCTTGTTCGAGACTTTACAGAAATCACAGCCTCTCGGTTAGAAGTCGGGCCAGCGACTTGGCCAAGTAGCTCACTGTGCCAGCGTTGTCCCTCTGGTATCGAACTGTCAACGTTCCTAGCGATGCGCTCGAAAATTCTCTCAAGGCCAGTATAGAAAGAGGTCAATGTCTGAGCTAACGCAGCGAGCCGCTCGAATGAAGGCTCTTCATTCTCCGCAATATTGAGCAATTCGTCGGCCCTGCTCAGAAGAGCGTCTATCTCCCTAAGTTCCCGCTGTATGAGTCGCTTGAGACTTTCATCCAACATGGATGAGCTGGCCTTCCTCCTCCAAGTATTCCGCGACACTCGTCTCGACATCGAGATCGATTAAATCCACAGCATGACTTAGCTCCTCCATCAATCGACCCAAGAGTCTATAGAATCTCTCAGGTGGGCAGCCCCTCACAGCTATATCAAGGTCCGAGCGAGGGCCAGGTACACCAACCGCGACTGACCCAAAAATATAGACCTGATTACAGCCTTCAGCCTTGCAAATTTCTACGGCTCGTATTATGTCTATGCGATATTCAGCGGGAATCTCATCAGGAAGCGTGATCACTTGGAGTCCTCCTCTGATTTTTTTACGCGTCTCATTAGTGGTCTAAGCGCCCCTACCTCCCCCACTCCGCTTCCGGCACTTCCGAATAATCCTGCGGCTCATACCCAATCGCCCTTTTGCCGTGTTCCACGTCGTAGAGCGGCCAGTTGCTGCCCGACACCCCAAAGACGATTTCAAATTTCACGCCCGGATGAATCAGCGCCTGCTCAAAAACCCGCACGCAATCGCCGTGGCTGAGATGGTGCGGGTGTTCGGGCTGGTCGCGCTTGAGGTTGAAATTGCCAATGCGCACGCAGACAAATTCCATGTCGTGCTGATGGGCAAAAGAGTGGGCCAG
>VXZF01000483.1 GCA_009845645.1 Gemmatimonadota bacterium
GCCTCAAGCAGTTGCATCGGGCGGCCATCCAGGTGCCCAGCCTCGAAGCCTTTAGGCACCTGTTAGACGACGAGTAGGACCGCTGCGTCTGCCGTCATTCCCGCGCACACGGGTAAACTGAAAAAAGAAATATCGGACAAGCACAACATCATTCGTCGAGTAATCGAGCATACACATCGTCCTCTTTATTGTCCTAAATCTGTTTCAGAGTTTCCTCGCTAGCTTCCTCCCAGAAAGTATCATCGTCGGGCAACAATGAACCCAGAACACCACACCGTCATCATCGTCGGCGGCGGACCGGCGGGCCTGCCGTTGGCCGTAGTCTTGGGCGGCTGGCATCCTTTCTTCCGCAACAGCCGCATGTTTGCCGCGCGCTACGCGCCCTTAGCCGGATACTTGCAGCAATTCGACCGCACGCTGTTGGGGCTGGATATGCAGTATCTCGTGCAGAGCGGCATCAGGCCCGTTGATCTGTTCCGCACCTTGCATCACCCGCGCCAGCTCTTTGAGGAACTGGACCAAGTCGCCATGGACTTTCGGCGCGGCGAGCCGCTGGACGCGCTGCTCATCAGCCGCGAGTCGGTCGGCGGGTTGTGGAACCGCGCGCCGCACAACCTGCTGACTCTGTCGCCGGGTCAGTGGATGGAGTTTGCCTTTTATCCGCTGGCGCAGCACGCCGCAGAAATCGGGTACTCCTTAGACGTCAACGCCCTAATCCTCAAGACCGATCTGATCGATTACTATCACCGCGTGCCCGAGCGGTTTGGGGTGGCAGAGCGCATTCGCACCTTTGAGGAAGTCGAGCGAATTGAGCCGCACGCAAGGGGCTTTCAGCTCACCAGTCGGCACGTGCAAAAGGGAACTGAACAGCGCTACACCTGTAAGTACTTGGTCCTCGCAACCGGCCAGCGCGCTCAGTTGCGCTCCCTCGGCGTGGAGGGCGAGGATTGGCCTTTTGTCACCGCTCACTACGACAAACCCGAAGACTTCCCCGGCGAGCGGGTACTCGTCGTCGGCGGCGGGCGCTCGGGCGATTGGGCCGCGACCGAGTTGCACGACGCCGGCAAGCAAGTGCACTACGCCATGCGCCAAGGGCCAGCGGTCCATTGGCAGCTCATCAACGACAGCCGCCACGGGCTGCCCTATTACCATCGCATCGCCGAAATTCTCGAAAGCCGCTCGCCCCGGCTCCAAACTTTGTATCACACCCACGTGACGCAGATCGCCGAGGACGGGCAGGTCGAGCTGAAAACGCCCGAGGGCAACCAAGTGGTGGAGGTCGATCACGTGATCAAGGAAATCGGCGGCACGGCCGACTATTCGATCTTACAGGGCTTTGCGCCGCTGACCCTCGCGCCCATGCGCGACAACTACCGCTTCCAAGTCGATCAAGTCCAGACCCACGCCCACAACTACGAGTCGATTGACATCCCCAACTTGTACCTCGGCGGCTATCTCGCGGCCGGAATCGGACTCGTCGTCATTGCCATGCACGGCACGACCTACGCGATTGCCGGGGATATTCTGCAAAAAGAAGGGCGGCTCTTGTAACTTTTTTCCCATTGCCGTCGTTAGTATAGGCGAAAGACAATGGAAAAGCCGCTATGGGACGTTTCCGCCGGCTCTGTCAAGAGCACCGGGATCGCATTTACACATTCGCCTTCTACTATATGGGCAACCGCGAAGACGCCGAGGATATTACCCAAGAGGTTCTATTCCGCCTGTGGCACCACGGCCTCCGCATGGACGACGAAGGTGTGGCGGCTTGGCTGACCCGGGTGGCACGCAATGCCTGCTTGGACGCCTTGCGCCAGCGGAGTCGCTATCGCTCGGTAGTCAGTACCCAAGACCCCGAGCCAATCCTACAGCGCACTCCGGCTGTCGAGGCGGACGATGTGGACCTGCGTAGGCAGTTGGAAGCAGCCCTTACCCGGCTGGAAAGCCCCCTGCGGGAAATCGTTATCATGCGGGAAATCCAAGACCTCTCCTATCGCGAGATCAGCCAGAGCTTGGAGTTGCCTCTTAATACAGTCAAAGTATATCTCCACCGCGGCCGGAGACGCCTGCGCGCCCTTTTACAGGAATAGACCATGCCTTCAACTTCCCCTTGCTCTTGGACTCAAGAGCGGATCGAAGCCTATATCGACGGCGAGTTGACGCCTGTTGAGCAGGGCCGACTCGAAGCCCATGCAGCGACTTGCGCGGCCTGTGCCGCCGAACTGGAAGACGCCCGTCGATTGGTCGGCGAGTTGCGCGACCTGCCCGCGCTCACTTGTCCCGACGCGGTCTCCCAAGCGCTCCAAGACCGCATCTATCGGACGCGACAAGACCGCTGGCGCACCGCTGCTAGGAGGTGGTATGCACCCCTCGCAGCCGCAGCCGTCTTAGCCTTGATCGCCGGCTATCACCTATTCGACCCAGAACCTGTTCCACCGGCCTTTAGTCCCAAAGAAGTTGCCCAAGCCCGCCGCCAAGTAGAGTGGACCTTAGCCTATCTAAGTGATTTGAACAGCCGCATGGGCACCACAGTACGCGACGACGTGATCCAGCCGCACCTAGTCCAACCGCTGCGTCTCAACCTAGACGCTATTCTACCCGTCCAAACCATGTGAGGAGTCTTGCCATGTTCTTTTTTTCTGCTCTGTTTCTCTTTGCCGCCGCCATCGGTCCCACTAGCGCGTGGGCTGCCACACCGCTGGAAGAGCAACCCGGGTACATCGATTTCTCCTCCTTGGACTTATTCGATGGCCCCGAGCCGGAAACCACTGTCGAGGTCTACCTAAAAAACTCACTCCTCGACTTGGTGGCCGCGGCTACCCGCTTTGAAGATCCAGAACTAGCCGATATGCTGGAGGCCCTATACCTTATCCGCTTCCAAGCTTACCACAAGGAAGAGGGTCAAGACACGTCGTATGATTACGAGCGCATCGCCGAACGGCTCAAAGCCCTCACCTTGCCCGACTGGGAGCGAGTGGTGCAGGTGCGCAAACGCGACGAACGGATGCAGTTCTACGTGCGCACCGAGGATGAGACCATTGTCGGGCTTTTGGTTTTGGCTGGCGATCCCCAGGAATTTGTCTTCATCAATATCGTCGGCTCTCTCGACCTAGCCCAAGTGGGGCGCATTGGCCGTAAGTTCGACATAGCGCCTTTGGACAGCATCGACTTTGGGGCGGGGATCCCTAAAGCGCCGCAGAAAGACTAGCTATGACCAAATGAGGTTCATAGCTTTCACTTTGCGGGTATTTGATAGGGCAATGGTTTTGGATCGAGCCATTCTACAATTCGATCTTTTATCGCCCAAGCAAAGAAGAAATTCCCGCGCGGCGTGTGATGCCCGATATAATACGGCACCAAAAACGTCTGTACATCCCCTCGATATGTCGCGTATTCTTCCCGGAAAGCATCGCGCAAATCGATCATCGGTACGTCCTTTGTCGCCAACCAATCCAAAAACGTCTGGTCAAAAAGCGGCTCGCCCTTCAGGGCATTCGCAACATTGTGTGAACTAAATGACAGAATTACCAGCAGCTTTTTTCCATTGGCCTTTGTAAACGCCTCGGCCTTTTCAATCACAAACCGCGTTGCAAACAGAGCCGCTTCGGTATGCAGACTGTAAACCTCGGCATCTGACCCCGCATTCTCGAGCTCTCCCCCCATACTCTGCGCCATTGCCGACGCATCTTCCCCACTGCCTTTATGCGCCATAACCGCGTGCAAAATCGGATCGTCGCCAAAAGTCTCCCCCACCCAA
>VXZF01000493.1 GCA_009845645.1 Gemmatimonadota bacterium
GTTGCTGGCGTTTTTGCCCGATCAGCCCGGTCGGGTTGCGCTTGAGAGCGAGGCGCTCCACTCCTTTGACTATCGCCAAGAGCAGACCCACGCGGTGTTGCGGGTGCAGCAAGAGGGCGTCGATGGGCGCTACCTAGCGGTGTTGTACCCTCGGGCGATTAGGGAGGCCAAGCCGGCGTTTGAGACTGTATCCGCACAAGGCGCTGAGGCGGCTTTGGTGGCGTTGGTCGGGGTGCGGGATTTGGCTTGGCTTCGCAGCGGTAATGCATCCGAGGCCGCTGTATCCGGGCCGGATGCGCACTTGGTCAGCGACGCCCGCTTTGGCTATGTCCGCTATGTCGATGGGCAGCTCACCCGCTTTGTAGCGCAAGACGCGACCTACCTTTTGGCCGACGGAGAGACGGTCTTTCGAGCCAGTGAAATAGTAGACGTGAGCTTGGAGCGAGATGACTATGCGGGTTTCGTGCGCGGCCCCGACGCGGGCTATCAGTTAAGAATGCCCCATTTGGGGAACGAGTGGAGCGCGGCTCGCTTCCTTGGCGGCGAATGGTGGGGCACAGCTATTGAAGGTGAAATGATCGTGTTGGAGCTAGCGGGTGAGGGGACGCTGGAGTTGGGATCTGACCAGCACGTCGAAGCGCAAAAGGGGGTGCAGTCGCGTCCCGAGCGCTACGCCTTGCATCCAAACGCGCCCAACCCGTTCAATCCGACGACCAAAATCCGCTTTGATTTGCCTGCTTCTAGCTTGGTGCAACTAACGGTGTACAACGTCTTGGGGCAGCAGGTCGCGCGGCTGGTAGAGCGACAGATGCCGTCAGGGCGGCACGAGGTGGAGTGGGACGCGACCGGCTACCGGAGCGGCCTCTATTTTTACGCGCTCAAAGCCGATTCCTACCGCGCGCAGCACAAGATGATTTTGCTGCGCTGATTACTTTTCGATGACGTAGCGCAGTATGTCCGCGACTTGCTCGGGCGCATCGGCCACGGCGAGCGCGGCCGCATCCACTTCCTTGAGCGCGTGTTGCAGCTCGGGCGGGTGGAGGACGACCAGCGGCTTGTTGCAGGCGGCGGCAAACCCCGCGTCAAAAGCCGCGTTCCACTGGCGGTACTGGTCGCCGAAGCGCACCACCACCACGTCGGCGTCGCGGATTAGGGTGCGGGTGCGGATGGCGTTGAGCTGCGCGCCTTTGTGATCCTTCCAAAAGCTGCTTTCCTCCGGCCCGAGAATGTCGATGCCGCAGTTGTCGCTGGCCGCGTGATCGGTGACCGGAGCGGTGAACTCGACCGGCAGGTCGCTGGCTGCTTGGACGATTCGCTCGCGCCAGTCGCTGTGAATCTCGCCGGATAGATAGACCTTCCACTGTTTGGACATGGGGTTCCTTTTGGCGTGGTGAGTGGGATGGTAGAGGATGGACAGCGCAATTTGTCGCGATTGCGGCCAGCCGCTATCTTTTTTGCGATGTTAAGGCCGTTGTTAGGCGATGTCAACACAGGAGAGTTTGCCATGAAATCGGCACTTGAGTTGGCCATGGAAAAGGCCGACGCCGCAGTCGGGGGCGCAGAGGGGATCAAGCTGACAGACGAACAGAAAGAGGCTATCGACGAGGTGCGCAAGCAGTACGAGGCCAAGTGGGCCGAGCAAGAGATTGCGTTTACGGGCCAGTTAGAGCAGGCCACGGGTGCAGATCCGCAGGCCCTCGTCGAAGCACGCCGCCAAGTGCAGGAGCAAATGAGCAAAGTTCGCAATGAGCTTTTTGCCGAGCGCGACGCTAAAATCGAGGCGATTCGCAACCAGTAGGGAGCGGCTACCAACTATGCAGCCAAATTACGCAGTCGATATGAGGTTGAATATCCGAACGCCTATGCGGGACGGTGTCGATCTTTCTTCTGACATCTATCTGCCAAAGGCATCGGGTAAGTTTCCGACCGTGTTGATGCGCACGCCGTACGACAACAACACGCCACTCATGATCGAGAAGGCCATGCGGCTCGCCAATAGCGGTTATGCCTGCGTCATCCAAGACGTGCGGGGGCGCTGGGACTCCGACGGCGTGCACTACGCGCTGTTCGGCCACGGCCCAGACGGTTTTGATACGCAGGAATGGATTGGCCAGCAGGAGTGGAGCGACGGCAAGATCGGCATGGCCGGAGGCTCGTACCTCGGATGGGTGCAGTGGCAGAGCGCGCCGCACCGCAGCCAGTACCTGACGTGCATAGCACCAAGGGTCATGTGCGGCGATCTGTACTCGGGCCTAATACACCCCGGCGGGGCGTTCCAGCTCAACGTCGCTCTCACGTGGGGGATGCGGACCAATGGCCGCACCGCTCAGAGCATCGATTACCACAACTGGACGGAAGCCTTCCGCTCGATCCCCCTCATCGACATGGATCAACAGGCGGGCCGAACCCTACAGTTTTGGCGGGATTGGGTAACGCACAGCGAATACGATTCCTACTGGGACTCGGTCAACGTTGAAAACAAGTGGGGCGAAATCGCGGCCCCCGCGCTGATAATGGGAGGCTGGTACGACCTGTACTCCCACAACACCTTTATCAACTTCAACGGTCTAAGGCTGCATGGGCGGACGCCCGAAGCTAGGCAAAGCCAACTCATCGTCGGTCCTTGGCCGCACGCGCTTAGTGTTTCTACCAAGACGGGCGACGTCGACTTCGGATCGAACTCGCTGTACGACTTGGAAGACTTGGAGTTGCGTTGGTTTGATTATTGGCTGAAGGGCATTGACAACGGCATCGTCGGCGAGGCCCCGCTGCGGCTCTTCATAATGGGCGTCAATGAATGGAGAGACGAGAGCGAATGGCCGCTAGCTAGGACCGACTGGCAAAAGTGGTATCTGCACTCGTCTGGCAACGCCAACACGCTGTTGGGCGACGGTAGCTTGTCGCCGGTTGAGCCGGGCGAAGAGCCGGCGGATCACTTTGTGTACGATCCCGATTTTCCCGTGCAGACTGTGGGCGGCAACAACTGTTGCTCTCCCCATATTGTACCTTGGGGGCCGTACGACCAGCGCGATGTGGAGATGAGGTCCGACGTGCTCTGCTACACCAGCGAGCCTTTGGCAGCCGACTTAGAGGTGACGGGGCCGATCAAGGTCGTTCTATATGCGGTTACAGACGGGCTAGATACCGACTGGACCGCTAAACTGGTAGATGTGTCAACGAGCGGGTACGCCAAGAATCTCTGCGATGGCATCGTCCGGGCGCGCTACCGCGAGGGCTTTGCCGCGCCCAAGTTGCTCCAGCCCGGTCAAACGTACCAGTACGAGATCGATCTCGCCGTCACCGGCAATGTCTTCAGGAAGGGACACAGGATCAGGATCGAAGTGTCCTCGTCCAATTTTCCGCGCTTCGACAGAAACCACAACACCGGCAACGACCTCGGCACGGACGCGGAGATGCGCCGCGCGCAACAGACGGTGCAACACTCCAGAGCGCATCCGTCTCACGTACTCTTGCCGGTGATTCCGCGCCAGTAGATAGCGGTTGTCGCCACTCAATTTTCACGGGTATCAAGCACCTGCAGCAAGTATCGGCGACAATTGACAGTGCAAATTTTAGGGCCTACTATCTGATAAAAACAGCATACCTATCTCGCTTGGGGCGCGACTCAGCGCCCTCGGCGACCGAGTTACATTAATTAAGGAGAACAAGACATGGCGGAAACTGCCCGCTTGCAGGCCGGGGACCAGAGCGTGGAGCTGCCAGTCGTCGTCGGCCGCGCGGGCGAAGAGGCA
>VXZF01000053.1 GCA_009845645.1 Gemmatimonadota bacterium
GGCAAAGGCCCCGTGTGGAGCCGCCAACAGCAAAATAGCTACGATAAAGCGGTGCATAGTTTGCCTCCAGAGTTGGTGGGTGTGGCAGCCGCCTGCTCATAGCGGGTCGGTGGCAGCGCGGCGACACGCTTGGCAACAAGTATCAATATAGATAAGCATACTTCGTGCCACACAGCAGGTCCCGCACAAAAAAATCCTTTGGGACGTGCCCTAAAGGATTGTAAAACATAGCGGTTATATAGCGTAAAATTTCTTTTTATCTGGCGTGATGTCCGTCGTCGTTACAAGTTGATCTAAAAAATTCCGTATTAAATACGACTTTTTCCGTATTAAATACGATTCTCTTCGTATTAAATACGACTTTTCACCAACAGCGCAATGGTCCTAGTGGGCCGCGGCCGTCCCCTTTAAGACCTTTTCTTCGGTCGTTGCAACCCGAACACGCGCATGCGGGAACGCAGTCGCTCCGGGTTCATGCCCAACAAGCGCGCCGCGCCCCGCTCTCCATAAATCCTCCCCTCGGAGGCTTGGAGCGCCTCTACGATTTGCTGTTTCTCGCCTTTGAATTTGGCTGCAACCGGCGGCTCAAACGGCTCCTCTTTGGCCTCGTCTTCAGCAGCCAGCGGCACATCCTCCACCTGAATAACCTCCCCTCGACACAGCACCACCGCCCGCCGGATCAAATGCTCCAACTCGCGCACATTCCCCGGCCACGCGTACTGCTGCAAATGATTCACTACTCCGTCGCCCAAAGCTGGCACGGGTCGCTGCAGACTTTGGGCATATCGACGCGCAAAATGCGCCGCCAAGAGCGGAATATCCTCTCGACGCTCGCGCAGCGGCGGCAGCTTCACCGGCCACGCGCTCAAGCGGTAAAACAGATCTTCCCGGAATGTCCCCGCCTCAATCGCCTCTTTCAGATCCTTGTTGGTCGCCGCAATCACCCGCACATCCACTGGGATAGACTTCTCGCCACCGACGCGGATCAGATAGCGATTTTCCAGAATGCGGAGCAGTGCCCGTTGGACTTCCAACGACAGATCGCCGATTTCATCGAGTAACAAGGTGCCGTAGTTAGCTCGTTCAAAACAGCCGATATGCCGTTTCACGGCACCAGTAAAGGCCCCTCGCTCGTGGCCGAACAACTCGCTCTCGATCAGCCCAGCGGGCAGGGAGCCGCAATTGAGCGCGACAAAGGGCTGCCCTCGGCGACGGCTCAGGTTGTGGATCCTCTGAGCGAGTACCTCCTTGCCCACGCCGGTCTCACCCAGCACCAGCATCGTCATATCGGTCTCGGCCATCTGTGCGACTTCCTCTAAGAGCCGGGTCATGATTTGGCTTTGGCTGAGAAACTCCTGATCCGAAGCCCGCAGCATGTGCATGTGTTCTAGGCGCTGGAGGCGTGCGCTCTTCTCGTCGGGGAACACCTGTACATCGAGGGTGGCTACTTCCGACATGAGGCCATCCCGATCTAAGGCCCGCACCTCAAAGCAGAATTGGCCAACCGGGACCCCGTTGTACGACACTCTGTTGGAAGGCGTGAATGCACTCCATTCTTTCGCCGGGCCGTGGCCGACGAGCCGATGGCTGTAGCGCATCTGCTCGGCCCCGCTCCGGAAGCTGAGACCCTGGAAGCGGAACTGAATCTCGGGAGTGCTATCCGAGCAGGACACGGCTTGGGGCATCTCCAAGAGTCTTCCTGCCATGACTTGGCGGATCACGACACCTGGGGGTGTATCCCCAGGCTGGTACGCAATCAGCCCCGCCCTCGTTCCGAACCACAATCGGCCCCGGCTATCGCGCAGAATGGCCTCGACGATATTCTCCAGGGTGGATTTGCCCAAACGGATGCTCTGAAACCCCCGGCCATCGTACTTCAGTACGCCCCCACCGCTCGTCCCAATCCACAGACACTCCTGCTCGGGATCAGCGACCAGAGCCAAGATGCTATTGACGGACAGATCGCCTTGGTCTACCGTAAATCGACGCACCTGCTGAGCGCGGTAATCAAAGGCGAAAAGGCCGTTGGCCGTCCCGATCCAAAGCGCACCCTCGTAGTCGCACAATGCACTCACATAAGCGACGGTTTCTATACCTGCTATGTCAGAAGCGTGGAAATGGCCGTCTTTGTAATAGTACAGAGCCGGCGTTGTCCCATAGCTACCGATCCACAAGGTGCCTTCGCTATCCTGCAACGCGACTCGGCAATAATTAGGTCCCTGCTGCTCGGCTATAAAGCGGTCGTCTTCTATCCTTCCCAAGCATCCCCCGGAAGTGCCGACCCTTATACGCCCTTCTTGGTCTGGGTACAGCATGATTTCTTCGGCGTTGTGGTCTTTTGCCACCTCGATCACTTGGGCCTCTTTCCCCACCCCTTTGAGTACCTTCCCCTCGGGGCTCCCGCGCCAGACTTGCCCCTGGCGGTCTGTCGCCAACGACGAGACCTTGTGCCCCGTCTCCACTGAGCGAATCCGGTCGTCTTCAAGACAGGCTAAGCCCCCCATCGTGCCGATCCAGATCCGGCCTTGGTGATCTTCGCTTAGCTGGTAGACCCCGCTATCGGGCAGGCCGTCGGCTTCGGTGTATAACTGGACACTGACCGGATCGCAAAAAACCAACCCGCCGCCCCAAAGCCCCACCCAGATATTTCCTTCGCGGTCCGCGTAGGTCAGCCGCGCATCTGAAAAGTGAATATCCGGCAAGCCAGCGGAAAAAGGATGCCACTCCTCTCCGTCATACACTAGCACGCCCCGGCGAGTCATCCACAGCCAGCCTCTATCGTCCAAGCGCACATGGCGCGTGCCGTGATTTACGGCCTCCGTCCCTTCGATAGCTGCGTCTGCCTTGATCAGGTCGAGTTGTTGGTTATCTGGATCATAGCGACCTATAACGGCTTCGGTACCAACGTAGCGAAAGGCGATCCACAGCAGGCCGGAGGCGTCTTGGGCGAATTTCCACGGCCACTGCATCGCGCCGTTTTCCGCACTCATGCGCCGACCGTCTAGGCTAATGATCCCCCACTTCAGCGTCGCCAGCCACGTCGTACCCGTTGCGTCAGTCGCCATATCGAACACCCGCCCTAGCGGCTGACCCACAATCTCTGTCACGCGCTCTACGCATCGCCCCTCGACAAACCAGCCTATCCCTGCGTCGGTCAGAACCCGTATCGAACCATCGGCTTGGGATTGCAGGCCCAATATGTCGTTGGAGGGCAGCCCGTGCTCGGTGGTGTACACCTGAAAACCACGCCCGTCGTAAGCCGCCAACCCACCGCCGAGCGTACCGAAGAGTAGCCGTCCATCCGCATCCTCGGCAATGGTCATTACCGTGAGACTAGGTAGTCCATCCGACAGACCAAAGGTATCGAAATGCGCTCCGTCGAACCGACTTACGCCGCCATCAGCCGTGGCGATCCACAGCAGGCCGCGCTGATCTTGGTAGATGTCTTCCACCTGCATCCCGGCCAACCCGTCGAAAACCGTGTACTGGTGCCCTAGGATGCGATCAAAAGGACTCCTCTGTCTTGGAATTCTTGCAGGCCTACTCGCGTCGTTCACCTACGCCTTCTCTTTTCTAAAATTGATCGTTTACCAAGCGAGCGTTCCCTGTAACGCGACCTCTTGCTCGCCAGCTACGATTTCCCCGAGCCGATAGGCCCGACAGTCTTGGGCTGCTAAGTGAGCCAACACCTGTTCCACGGCCTCGGGCGCGACCACCAGCGCCATGCCCACCCCCATATTAAACGTGCGCA
>VXZF01000151.1 GCA_009845645.1 Gemmatimonadota bacterium
TGCGGGTATAGCGCGTCATGTTGTATGCTCCTTTCCCGATCCCACGACAAAAGTCCGTTGGCTATTCTCGCGCAGCACGAGTTCCCGGTCAAAGGTATGCTCGCCCACGCCGGTCAGCCTGAAGTGCTTAATTTTGATCTGCCCATACAAAACATCCAAGACAATGCGATAGCCCGCCTGGCGTTGGGCAATGCGCACCGTGCCCCAAGCAGCGCCATTTGACCAGAAAAAGGTCCCAAGCTCTGCGGCAAAGGCGATGGACTTTGTAACCCCCGAATAATTAAATCCCGTCAGTGCCAGCACCCCGGCCCAAGCCACCATGGCCCGGGCGTAGTGATGGCCGCATTCGGCTTCGTCAAAGGGACTGCGTTTCGCCCCATCGTAGCGATTGCGCACGTCGCGCATGGTTTGCAGACCGTTTTTGAGCTGCCCCTCGTAGAGCATGCCAATGGCCGCGGTGTATTCAAACCCGGTCATCACTTCCGTGAAATAGGGAAATGGGTTGTCGGGCCGCTCGCGGGGATAGCTCGCCATGAGCAAGGCCGATTCATCCCCCAAGGCATAAGAGCGCATGCAGTTGAAGTGATCCGTCAGCTTCTTGCGGTGGTTGTACTTGCGGATGCTCCTGAGGGTTTGGCGCACGTGGGCGCGTTTGGTCAGATAGCCCAAGCCGCAGACGTGGGCAAAAAACTGGCCGACGAGCTGATCTACCAGACAACCGCGGCCGAGTTGGTAATCTGGATCGGAGAGTTCGGCCGCGCCCATACTCAGCCGCAGGGATGCGGCCACTTTTTTGGGTGGCTCAATGCGATGCTCGTAGTATTCGCCATTGAACAATTGCTCGTCGATGTAGGCGCGGCCACTCTCGTAGAGCCGCCGGCAGGTTTGCGCAAAATCGGCTTCGCCCAGATAGGCCGCCATTTCCTCGCCAGCGCGCAAAGCTCCCAGATACCATATCCCCATTTGCGGATTAGGCCCATAGTATTCCACATCCATGGTATTGTGCTGACAGCCTTCCATAACGCCGTCGCCATCGCCGTCCCACCCTCCTTCGATCCAGCAAAATTCAAGGGCCTTTTTGACCTTTGGCCAAATCGATTGCAGGAAGGCATCGTCGCCGCAAAGCTGCCAATCGCGATAGGCTTTCATAATACAGCCCATCTGACCGTCGGCCGCGGCTTTGCCAAATTCTTGAGCGCGACTGAGGGGCAGATGGACGCGAAAGTTCATCATGCCTTGGTCGTCAGTGGCGTGATTGAATTCGGTGTCGCGCATCGTGCGGGCCAGATCGCCAAAGAGGAACGCCGTACTTTGTTCGTAATTCCACACATGCGTACAGGAGCCCATGCAGCAGCCGCTGTGATCGTTGTATCCCTCCCAGCCAAATAAACGTCCATCGGGAGTGCGGAAGCACGTTTGCGTCCGTAGGGTGCTGAGATTGAAAAGCGCGGCTTCCTTGACGACCTCGGGCAGATCACTGGCCGCAAAGGCTGAGACAAAGCGCACGGTTTGTTGTTCGAGCTTTTTGAGCCTCGGCGCGGTTTTGCTGGCTACGTCCCAAGCATCGCCATAGTGCGTCGCATAGTAGTTGCCAATGTAGGGATCGTCGCCCGGCGACCACGTGTGCCGATTGGGAAAGTGCCACGTCAGCAAAAAGGTGATCGTCTTGTGTGCCTTGGGCAAAATGTTGGTGCGCACCACGAGCGAGGCACTCGGCATGTCAACCCCTTCGCTGGGGCGCTTTTCCACCCGGCCATCGGCGGCAAAGTCGTCCCAAAAGTCGAGCAGCGATGTGCCCCACCCGGCTTTTTTCCAAGCCGTGCGATAGGTAATACCCGTTTTGGCCGTGGTGGTCAGGGCCATAGTGCCATAACTGATGGCGGCGGGATCAACCCCTTTGCTGTCCATGAAAATGCCCTGACAGTGCCTTGCCTTGCGAAAGCGATTGCGATTGGCTTGAGCCAACTCTTCCACGCCATCGTTGCCAATGAAATTGGGCAGCGAGCCGCATACTGAGGCCGCGACGCGCTTGTTGGTCCGATTGGTGAGCGTATAGCGCAGCACCGCGATGGGGATGCCGCTGTCATCGGCATTGGCGGGAATAAGCGGATTAAACGCTTCGAGACAAACCGCGACTGGAACTTGTGGATCGGACAACTGGATCTGTGCAAGCGGATAGGCCGCGGCAAACGCACATTGTGCAAAGCGCGGCAAGCCGTGATTGACCGCTACACTTCCGCTCGCACCCTGGTATTCGGATACATCTACCGGCCCTTCGAGCGCCCGGGTGACGGACGGGCCGCCAGCGGGTTTGGCGTACAAAGCAAAGAACGGCTCGTTTCCTCGGCCCCCATCGCCCCTTGGGACAAATCCCTTGGCCGGGCGGTTCATCAGTTCCCAATCGCGCAAATCCCCGCGTCCGCCCAGTGAAACTGTGCCCGTGCCAATGCCGCCAATGGGCATGGCGATGTTGGAGAGATGATCCCGATCGTAGTGCTTGAGCATCGGCCAATTGGACATTGTGCTTACTCCTCAGTGTGAAGTTTCTACTATTCTGTGTCCATCTGCGGACCTAAGGCGTCGGAGCCTCCGCGTCAATCAGCCCTTCCTGCTTGAGATCGGCCCAATAGTCGGCGGGAATCGCACGCTCTAGGCAATCCACATTGGCGGCAACTTCCGCGATGGTCCGCGCTCCGGGAATGACGGTCGCCACCGCCGGATGCCCAAAGGGAAATTGCAATGCCGCGGCTGACAAGGGCACCTCGTGCCGCGCGCAGACCGCCTCGATGCGACGCACTTTCTCTAGCACATCTTCCGGCGCGGGCGCGTAGTTGTAATACGCACCCTCAACCGCTCCGGTAGCCAAAATCCCCGAGTTATACGGCCCACCGATCACGATCCGCACTCCCTTCTCCAAGCACAGCGGCAACAACTCGCGCAGCGATTCCTGCTCCAGCAGCGTATAGCGGCCAGCCAGCAAAAAGGCGTCGAAATCCCCAGCGCGGGCAAAGTCGGCCAGCATCTGCCATTGGTTCATACCCAAGCCGAGCGCCTTGATCACCTTTTGCTGGCGCAGTTCGTCGAGCGCGGGATAGGTTTCAGCCATCACTTGATCGAAGTACCCCCGCTCACCCGGCCTCCAATCCGGCTCAATGCTCTTCCCCTCGTCCGGGTCGTGGATCAGCACTATATCGAGGCGATCCATTTTGAGGCGATCCAAACTCCCCTCAATCGAGCGCAACACTGCGTCGCGCGAGAAATCGAAATAGCTAGTCATCTCGGGCGCATCGACAAACAGATCGACGTAATCGTCGCCAAGTTTCCGCTCCACCAGCATATAGCCCACCTTCGAGGAAAGGACGATCTCGTCGCGGTTGTAGCGCGCCAGCCCCGGCCCCAAGCTCGTCTCGCTCAGGCCGTAGCCGTACAGCGGCGCAGTATCGAAGTAGCGCACTCCAGCCGCAAAAGCCGCGTCTAGCACGTCCAGCCCCTCCTGTTCGCTCAACACCGAGTACATATTGCCAAAGGTCGTGCCGCCCATCCCCAATCGCGTCACCTCCAAGCCGTGCGGCCCAATTTTTTCTCTGTCTCCTGCTCGCATTGGTTTCCCTCCTCAAAAAATCGGAATCCGATTGCCGGTCTCCCCGGTGATATAGTCGAAAAGTACCCAGAATCCCGAGACAAAAATGTGCCCCAAAATAAATCCCAGAAACAAAGGCCGTAGCTGCCGGTAAAGCGTCACGC
>VXZF01000148.1 GCA_009845645.1 Gemmatimonadota bacterium
CAAGTTGAATAATATAGCATAGCCGTATTTCTTCGTGCGGCTAAAGGAGATATGACTTTTAGACGAGCATGTCAAGCATGTCAAGCATTTTGTTGAGAGGTTCTTGCGCCTGATTTTCCAAACTTCTGGGCCGGTGCATTGGGCACAGCGATGGTGGCTGGACATCAGGCAGGATTTTTGAATTCGACACTATAGAGCTCGCCGCAGCGCATCCGAAAGCCCAGCGAGATAGGTCCTTCGCCTTGGTGGCCTAGGTCGGCCTCGCCTTGCCAGGTCACTTCGCGATCTAGGTGGTCGCCCACTAGCCAATCGCAGTCGTCGAATGAGCGGCCGGGCAGGGGTTGGTACTTGCGGTCCATGACCTGCACCTTTACGCTGCCCCCGGGCACGGTCTTGAAGTTGAGGTGGACGCGGCGCTGTTCAATTGCTAGCTGAAAGGTTCTGAAGCGTCCCTCTACCGGTGCTTCCAGAGCAGCGAGCCGTCCCTTGGGCCACCAGGCCCAGGCAATGTGCCCGTGCGGCGGCTGGCGCAGATGCTTGTGCGGCTCCGGCGAGCCGCATATGGTGATGCCCATGCGCTCGCCGGGCAAGGGCACTAGGCCGACGCCGGCTGACACCGCCCCCTCGACCCATGTGCCTCCATCGCCGGGTTCGCACACCGGTCCGCCGGGAACGAAGTTCCACACCACATTGTCCGGGCTGGCGGCCAGCACGAAGCTGAAGGAATCGTCTATCAAGCGCCAGCGCAGCGGGAACATGAGGTGGTAGTCGGTGGTGCCCGGCATTTTTGTTTTGGAATTGGCGTACCACAAATCGTAGGGTTCAGCCGCGGCGTTGGGCCAGAAGACTTCCTCGGACAGGGGCAGGCGGCGGAAATCGGCAGAAGCAGTGCGACCGATGCTGCGGCGGTTGAAGAAATGGCTGCGGCAATAGGCCACGTACTGTCCCAGCACTGGATCGTACTCGCAGACATTGAGGGTGTCGCTGATTTGCGCGACGAGCGGATCGGGGATGGGCATCCAGCTAAAGCCGTCGGGCGAGATAGCGCCGAACAGGCCGTCCCACTTTTCTGCCTCCAGATTGAGCGCCCCCACCTCGCCGGGCCTTTGCTGTAGGTAGCGCTCCTTTTGCGCCGGGCTTAGCTGGCCTATGTAGATCATTTTGTAGCGCTCTTCTGAAGAGGCCGACTCATCCTTGAACACGGTGGCACCGTGCAAACCGGTCTCTTCGACTTGGGGTAGCCCGTAAACAATATTGTTGTCCTTGGAGCCCTTGCGCTCGATCCGCCCCTGCGCGGGAAAGCGCCAGTTTTCACCGTCGTCTGATTCGGCGTAGCAGATGTAGTCGGCCGCGCCTATGGGATGTTTTTCGTGGCCGACATGTTCGCCCGCGAACAATTCGTACCAGAGCCGGTAGCGTCCCTCTTCGCGGATCACGGTACCGGGCCAGATAAAGCCTTCGTCCGCCGCTGGCAGTAGGAAAGGCTCGCTCTTAGTCGCTGGTTTGGCGCACAGGCGGATGCCGGTGGGCATGTAATTCGGCTCGTGTATCAGGGGTGGTCTCTCGTCGTTGGTCCAGATGCGCAGCCATTGACCTTCGGCGTTGCGCCAGCCGGTCGAATGGCTGCCGTGATGGACGTAGCGCCAGTCGTGAAAGTAGATAATATTCGACGGTAATTTATAGGGCGGGCGCTGATTGCGGATGGGAGAGATCATTGTGTTACCCTTTGCGGATAATGCGGCTTGGTTGCCAGTTATAGGAACCGTCCATATTCGGTAAAGCCGATGAGGACGCGGGCGAAAAAAGTCAGCGCATCAAAGGCATCGCTCTCCCGCGATTCCTCGTCGAATGTCTTGACCTCCCGCTGCAATCCCACGATCGTGCGCAGATCGTAGCCGAAATACTTCGAGCGATTGTTCACGTTGAGATACAATGTGTGCTGGTCAAAACTATTGCGCGCATTGACCCGGTCCTCGACCCGGTAGGGCAGCGGCCCCAAACCCTGTATGCCCAGTTGTAGCTGACTGCGCTGCATCAGTGGCAGGGTACAGCGCAGGATGGGAATGACACTGAGTTCTGAGCGCACGGTGCGGCGGGCGTAGCGGCCGTCGAGCTGGCGGTCGGCGGCTTGGTCCACTAGGCGCAGCAGCAGGACCTTGAACTGGGGTTGGATCTGCAGCCGGTGCCAATGCCAAGTGTAGTCGGCGCGGCTGACCCAAGTGAAGAAGTCGAGCCGTTTGTCGCGTTGGACTAGACCGCCGGGCAAAGGACCGGCTTGTTGCCAATTGAAGCGCAGGCGGATTTTGTGGACCATCTGGAGGGTGGACCAGGGATTGAGCCAGCTCTCCAGATAAGTGTCGTTGACGTAGCTGTTGCGATACAGCAGCGGGTCGGCACGGAGATTGTTGGTGAAAGAGGGCTTATTGCCGGCGACTAGGCCGCGAAAATCTGTATCTATGCGCTTCGGTCGTTCGACCAGTACGGAGAATTCGTCGGCGATATCGTCTTTGACGCGGCGCAGGTTGTTTTCGAAAAACAGCCGCTGCAGCCGCCCCAACTCTTCGCGCCGGTAGGTTACCAGCGCGTAGGTGGACTTGTTGCGCCCACCGCCGGCGATTTGTTCGATGTCGTAGCGCCCCGCCCCCAAAGACCACTGGGACGTCAGGTCCAGTTGGCCGAATAGGTGGATGCCGCGCTGGTCGGCGTCGTAGGGGTAATCGGGGTCTAGGTCGTCCTCGCGCACATCGGGGTCGTCGTTGTTGTTGCGGTCGAGGCCGTAGAAGAAGTCGTTGGACTCGACGTAGTACATGAGGAAGGGCTCGACGTAGTCGGGCACATCGTTGAAGTTGCGGTTGGTGTCGGGCAGGCCGTCGTTGTCGTCGTCCTGGCCGGGAAACACTCCGTCGATGTCTTCGTCTTCGCGGTCGTTGGGTTGCCCCTGAAGATTGCCTACGCGCTTGTCCGGGTAGCGGTCGCCGTCCTCGTTGTCCTGCACCAGATCCCAGAAGATGGTGTTATTGGCCAGGCCGGCTAGCGTAGTTTCTGTCAAGCCGATTTCGAATGGTACAAAGGTGCGCATTTCCGTGTGAAAGTCTGGATTCATGGCAAAGGCTTCGGCCCCTAGGCGGCCTCCCTTGAACCAGCGCACGGCATTGATGTACCAGGCCGATCCTTTCTCGGAGAAGCGCGGCCCCCGGTCGTACAGTGAGGTCTCGTCCATGCGCGCCGGAAAGCGGGAGTAGCGCGCGGAGCGGGCGTATTCGCCGTTGACTTCTAGGCCGGCTAGGGCAAGGTGCATATCGGCGCTGTAGGTGAAAAGCGACGTGTTTTCGCCCACATTGATCCGCCTTCTGGCCAGATTGGAGCCGTCCTGCACATTGCCCTCGGCGCGCAGGACAAGCCGGTAGAATGTGCTCACGTACTGATTGGGATAGCCGCGTCCCCGCGGATTGTTGAGATTGAGGGTAGCCACTTCTACTTGGTAGTCATTGGCCAGTGCCGCTTCCACGGCCACCGATTCCACGTAGGGCTCCTGCGACAGATCGAAGACGAACACCAAGTGCTCGTTGCCGTCGGCTTGGAGGATCTCCTCGGGCGATTCGAGTTTGAACGTGGCCAGCAGCCCTTCAAGGTTCGTATTCTTACTCACATCAATGCCGACCTCGTGGTCGGCGCGATAGAGGTAATCGGCAAAGAGCGGCATATCGTTTCTGCCGCGGTAGT
>VXZF01000665.1:0-1373 GCA_009845645.1 Gemmatimonadota bacterium
CCCGCTCGCTGCTCCTCGGCGTTAGGCGCGGGAAAGGAGACAAAGCCGAGCACCGGCAAAACCAGCGCATGAACCGCGGCAATTCCCAAAAAAGAGCCAGCGAACAGATAGTCGGGAAACCACTCCCGCGACCACGCCGCCAGATTGGATCCCGATACCGCGGCCACAACGCCTCCGGCCATCACCAGCGAAATGGCACGACTGCGAAAATCCTCGGCGACCACCTCGCCAGCGGCAAAGCGATAATAGGTAGCAAAACCGTTGACCGCACCAATGCCCAACCCACCCAGACAAAGCAGCGCGAAATCGCCCTGGTACACGGCCAGACACCCTACCGCGCCCCCAACGACGCCCAACGCGGCACCTAGCGCAAAACCCAGCTTGCGGCCCCGCCGCTGCATTAGCTGAGCCGCAGGCACTGTCATTATCATCGTGGCCACCGGTGCCAGTGCCAGTGGCAGGGTCGCCAGCGCGGGATTCGGCGTCAACCGCTGGCCGATGAGCGCCATGCTCGACAGCATGACGAGACTGGCGGTGCGCGAGAGGGCCTCGCACAAAAAGAGCAGCGAAAGATTTTTCACGCTAGTCAGGCCTATAGGCCCCGTCGTTGATTATTTTTCCCGCTGCGTCCGCACCGCCGCGGCCAATTCCTCCAACACCTCCACCGTATCCTCCCACCCGATACAGGCATCCGTAATGCTCTGCCCGTAAACCAACTCACTGCCCGCCTGCTGTTTCTGATTGCCCTCGATTAAGTGGCTTTCCAGCATCACCCCGAAAACATCCTGCGCTCCCTGTGCCACCTGTGCGGCGATCGCGCGTGCAACAACCGGCTGGCGCTTGTGATCCTTGGCACTGTTGCCGTGGCTACAATCGATCATCACGCGATGCGGCAAGTTCGCCGCCTTGAGCTGGGCCGCAGCCGCACCGACGCTGGCGTGATCGTAGTTGGTCCCGTCGCTGCCGCCGCGCAAAATCAAATGACAGCTCGCATTGCCCGCAGTCCCGACAATCGCCGCAATACCCTGCTTGGTCACCGAGAGAAAGTGATGCGGATGCCGGGCGGCACCAATGGCGTCGAGGGCGATCTGCACATTGCCCGCGGTCCCATTCTTAAAGCCAACGGGCATCGACAAACCCGAAGCCAATTCGCGATGAACTTGGCTTTCCGTAGTGCGAGCACCAATAGCGCCCCAGGCAATCAGGTCGGCGATAAACTGCGGCGTGATGGTATCGAGGAATTCGGAACCAGTCGGCAGGCCCATATCCCCCAACTGCACCAGCAGGCCGCGTGCGGCGCGCAAGCCGCTGTTGATATCGAAGCTGTCGTCCAAGTGCGGGTCGTTGATCAACCCCTTCCAGCCGACGGTCGT
>VXZF01000665.1:1473-3721 GCA_009845645.1 Gemmatimonadota bacterium
CCGCGCACATCCTCGAACTCAAACGTCCCCTCCAGCACCTCAAACGCCGCCAGATCCGCCACCGTCCCCTCCCGCAAAGTACCCAACTCCTCACCGCGGCCGATGGCGTCGGCGGCCGCGGCCGTGCTCTGCTCCACGACGCGTTCGAGCGGCACACCCAAGTTGAGCAGCTTCGACGCGGTCTCCGGCATACTCTCAATCGGGCTGTCCCAGCTATGCGCGTGCAAATCCGTGCTGATCACATCGGCGACAAAGCCGTCGGCCAGCGCCTGTATTGCGATCCCGTAGTCGAAACTGCCGCCGCCGTGCCCCACGTCGAAGAGCACGCCCCGCTCCCGCGCTTCCCACACCTGCGGCACCACCGTCCCCGAGTCGTCCACCACGCAGTCTCCCGTACCTTGATAACAATGGGTCACCACATCGCCGGGCCGCAGCAGGGCGAGCACATCCACAATCGGCACCCCCCGGGCGATGTGTACCATCACCGGCACCCCCGCCCATTCACCCGCCTGCACCGCCAACTGCAAGGGCTTGGTCCCATTCTCGCCAACTTGGAAACCGCCCTGCCGCACCTTGACGCCGACGCAGTGCTCCTGCCAGTGGTGGGCCACAAACGCCGTGCGCTCTGGATCGCCGTACTGCAAATCGACCATCTCCCCCACCGGCCCACAGGTCAGGCCAATCGCCGAAATATGCACGTACGCCAAAACTTGGGTCCGCGCTGGCTCGACGACGTAATCGACAAATCCCTGGAAGTTGGCCCACCCTGCGCTTCCAGCATCGACGATCGTCGTCACGCCCGTGGCCAAGCACAGCACATCGCCGCGAATGCCCCAAGTCGTGCATCCCGCATAGAGATGCGCGTGGATATCGATCCAACCCGGCGTCAGAATTTTGCCAGACAGGTCAATCGTCTCCGCCGCTGGAGCCGTTATCGTCTCAGCCACTGCGGCGATCTTTTCCCCGACGATTCCCACGTCGCAGATTCCATCCACGCCCTGCGCTGGGTCCATCACTCGCGCCCCTTTTAACAACAGATCGTAGGCCATTTCCCTTACTCCATTATCCTATTGCAAGCCTCTACGGCTTCTTGACACGCCTAAGCCTAAGCCCGTATATAATTCGCTTTTTTACCCCAATCAGAGAGCCGCCATGGGAAACACTCCACCTGCCGAAGGCATCCGCATCCCAGCCGCTGCCTTACGCCAACTCACCGCCGACTTCTTCCAAAAAGTCGGCACCAACTCAGCGGACGCCCAGTTCCTCGCCGACCTTTTGACAGCCACCGACCTGCGCGGCGTCAATAGTCACGGTACCTGGCAACTCCCCGGGTACGTACACATGATGCTCGAAGGCCGCGTCAATCCCCGCCCTAATATAAAGGTGACCAGTGCAACCACCACTGCCCGCGTCTATGATGGCGACGGCGGCATGGGTCACTTTCCCTGCCATCAAGCCATGACTTGGGTAGCTGAGACGGCCGCGGAGTACGGCACGGCCGCAGCGACCACCCGCAACCACTTCCACTTTGGCAGCGCCGGCAAGTACTCGCGGATAGCGGCAGCGGCTGGCTGCGTAGGGATCGCCATCTCTTCGCACCGCTACGATCTGCCGTCGGAATCAATAGTCAAAGGAGTCAACGCCACGTCGCCGATCAGCATCGCCTTCCCCAACGGCGAGCAACCGCCCCTCGTGCTCGACATGGGCGCGCACATGCTGCCTTGGGGCGAGGAACTCTTCGCGCAGATTCCCTTCGCCTTCTTCAAAGAGCTGGGCATCGGCGCAGTCAACCGGGCGCTGGGCGGCGTGCTGGCCGGGATTTACCTGCCGCAATTTATCCCGCCGACATCGCCGTGGGAATCCAACCAAGGATCCTTCCTCGCCGCCTTTGACGTGCGCGCATTTATGCCTTTAGAAGAATTCCAAGCGCAGATGGACGCGTTCGTCGCCGCCGCCCGCAGCATGCGGCCCTTCCCCGGCCTCGACCGCGCCGAGCTGCCCGGCAATCTGGAGTGGCAACGGGAGCGCGAATACGCCCGCGACGGCGTGCCCATCAGCCTCCAACACCAGCAGCACCTTCAGAAACTAGCCGACGAGCTGGGAGTGACCACTCCCTTCGCCGACTACGAACACACCCGCTTTACGGCCCAATAGAAGAAGAGGAACAGATGACTCAACCCCGCATCCTGTCCAGCGTCGAGATCGAGTTTCAAGGCCAAAGCCAAGCCCGCGAGCTTATTGAGCGCGC
>VXZF01000177.1 GCA_009845645.1 Gemmatimonadota bacterium
ATATGGTCGATGGCGACAGCATGTCTTTTAACCCGCCGGTCTCGTCCAATCCCGAATCAGTCTGGTACACCATCGATCTAGCCGTGCCGGTACCGGCGCATCGCTTTGGTTTTTTTACGCCACCGCGTGGCTTTCGCTCCGACGGTATCCCCTTTGCCCAAGATGCCGTGCCGGCCTACGAGGTGTCTATCGCAGCGGAAGGCGATCCGAGTTGGCTGGTAGGCAATCAGCCGTATCGGCGCATTGGCCCGCTCATCGCCGATGTAGCCGAAAACTTTGCTGCCCGGGTGCAAATTGAGTTCCCGAGGCAATACGTGCGCTTTGTGCGCTACAAGCGGAAGACGTCGCTGTTGGATTCGGGGAGAGGGGGCAACACTAGCGTGCGTTCGGGGACCGCTTTCAAGGGATCAATCGGTGACTTTGAACTCTTCGGCGAGGGGGTGCCGCGCAAGGCGGTTTATCGCTCGCGGATCTTCGAATTGGAAGAGCCGATCAACTTCGGCCGCTTGTTTTGGGCAGCGACGCCCCTGCGTGCCGTAAATGGCGAACTGATGGAGGCTCCCGACGCCGAAGTGGGGGTGGAGGTGGAGATGCGCACGGGGCGCGACGGGGATCCGAATATCTACCACGAGTACACGGATCGCGGCGGCGAGGAAGTGGTGCCGCGCGAGCGCTACGATTTGGTGCTGCAGCCGCGCTGGCGCGCCGGCCTCCTGCGCGATCCCCGGCCGGGAATGCGCGCTTCTATTCAGTACGATAGCGACAATTGGTCTTTTTGGTCGCTGCCTTTTTCCGAACCAGGGCAGGCGATTGACCTCAAGGGGGGGACCCATTTCCAGGTGCGGATTACGCTCAAAAGCGAGGACTTTGCTGCGTTCGTGCGGCTTGACTCGTTGTGGATTGAGACCGCGCCGCTACTGGCTAGCCGAGTCGTGGGCGAGGTAGCGCTAGCCAGCGATGTGCAGCCGGCGGGCGGCTTGACGCAAGTGCCGTTGGGTCAAGCCGCGGAACTGATCTACGATATTCGCGGCGAATTTGTCGGTGAGGGGACCGGCTTTGACGCGCTGAGGATTCGCACCGGGACGCGGGCTGTGTTTACCCGGCTGGAGATGGGGAATCCCCCGAGGGTGGTCGAGCCGGTTGCAGTCGTTGAGGGCGACGATGAACTAGCGGTCGTGTTGCCGGAGCGGATCGGGCCGGGGTCCGCCGAAGGAGCGCGGATCGTCTTTGTCGCCGATGTGTTCTCGCTGGCTTGGACGTTTTCGGGCGAGGTCTATAATGCCGGCGTCGATGCGCTGCCCCAGCCCGTCGAACCGGGCGACGCCAGCGCCGAACTGGGGACCAATAGTCTGCGAGTCTTGGGGATGGCTGGGCAAAGCGATGGGCCGGTGGTGGGATTGGATTTTTCCACTAGGGTGCTGACGCCCAATGGCGACGGAGTCCACGACGAGGTCGAGATCAGCTATGCGCTAGTGGGATTGCCCGAGGATGTGCCCGTGGTGTTCAAGGTGTATTCGCTCGACGGAAGGCGGGTGGCCAAGCGGTTGTTGGGTGCGCAGCGCTTCGGTGTGCAGCGGGTGCGCTGGGATGGGCGCGATGGGGACGGAGTTTTATTGTCGCCGGGGATCTACTTGGTTGAAGTAGCGCCTGAAGCCGAGCGGACGGGAGCACGCCGATTGCGCCCGTTAACACTGATCTACTGAGAGCATGGCGATGCACTCGTTTTATGCGCTACTATTGGGAGTCGGCGCGGTATGGGCCGATGAGCTGCGCTTCGACAGTGCCGCGGCGTGGCGGTCGTGGCAAATGCCAGCGGATCTGGTGCAGATTGGGACCGACGGCAGGCTGCAGTTGCGTAAATTCCGCAAGGAGATCAACGCCGTGGCCAACGCCGGGGATTTTCGCCATGCGACGCAGGAGCGCGGCGAGGTGACCGGCGGGATCTGGGAAGCCAAGAGCAGTCCGCAGACGGCAGACTTGATTATCGACGGCGATCTAGCAACCTTCTGGCAGCCCGACCCCGACGATGCGCCTGACCAGTGGTCGGTGCAGATCAATTTGGGCCGTCCGGTGCTGGCGCGCCAGATTCGCTTGGTCTTTCCCGACCGCGAGGGGGCACGGCCCTTGCGGCAATTTAGCGTCTTCATCGCCTCGGGAGCACGGATCCAAGCGCTCAACGATGTGTTCAAGTTTGAAGCGGTCTATCGCACTTCTAAGCCCAACACCGAGACTGAGTTGGTGATTCCCTTGGAGTATCTGGGTACGGACAGCACCTATGTATTGGACGCGTCCTTGGACATTGATCGCGAGCGCGAGCGCCGTTATCAGGTGATCCAGTACATCATCGTCGAAGCCGACGAGCAGCATCCAGACGCCGCGCTAGCCGAGATCGAGGTGCTGGCGGTAGGGGATAACGTGAGCTTGGGCACTGCCGAGCGCGGCGGTAGCTTTCTCGAAGGGGGCCGTACCACGGGTGCCGCCCTAATGTTCGACGGCGATATGGACAGCTTCGCCCTGTTGACTAGCGCCGAAGGCGGCTGGCGCGATGCGGGGGTGTGGTGGCGGGTGGATTTGGGGGCGGTGTTTTTTCTAGATGAAATTTTCATCTATTTCAGCCAGCTAGGCGAGGGGTTGCGCAGCCAGGTCCAGGGCGGCAACCCTTCGGCGGCGGGCGGGCTTTTCTTGGTTTCCGACGGTCGCCCGGCTGCGGGATCGGGGTTGCCAGTGCCCGAGCGGGTCGATTACGAGGTGCTCGTCGAAGATCGCTGTCGGCCCCGGTGTTTGGGACGGCTTTTCCACCAGCGCTACTTGTTCGCCCCGCGCAAAGTCCGCTATCTGCTCTGGCACGAGATAGACGGGACGGCCTCGGGCTTTGGTTGGGGCTTGGAGACCATGCTCTTTTCGGCGGGATACCCAGCGCGCGTGGAGATGCGCTCGGACTTTGTCAATTTAGCGGCAGCAGCCGGGGACGGGCGGCCCAAGGTGATTGAGCGGCTGACGTGGGACGCCGACCTGCCGCCGCAGACTCGGCTCCAACTGCGCTCGCGCTCGGGCAATGCACTGCAGGAGGTGTACACTTTTTCCGACCGCAAAGGCGATGTCGTCACCGAGGAGAAGTGGAACAGCTTGCCCAAGGTGTTAAAAGGCTCGATTGATACGACCTTGGTAGTAGGCGAAGACTGGGACGCTTGGAGCAATGTGTACCAGTCTTCGGGCGAGACCTTCCAATCGGCGAGTCCGCGTCGCTTCGTGCAATTGGAGATGATCCTCTCGACCGAAGACCTGCACGTGGCTCCCTCCGTAGATGCGCTGGCGATTGAATTTGTCGATGCTTTGGTACAAGAAGCGCGAGGACAAATCTGGCCGCGTGAGGCCCGGCTCAACGAGGATACGCGCTTTACCTATACACTGTGGCCAAGCACTGACGGGCAGGACAGTGGCTTTGATCGCTTGCGCTTTCACATTCCCGGCGCGACCACGGGCGAGGTGGGCCTGCGGATTGGCGGGGAGGAGGTCGCGCCCGAGGCGGTGAGATTGCACGGCGATTCACTGTTGGTCTCGTTGCCGCGTACCGTGGTCGCCGATTCGGTAGAGGTGGATTTTACGGCGCGGATTTGGGACAACGCTGCGCTGTTCGCGCTCGACTTAGGCATGGGCGAGCGGCCCGGGATCTGGCAGTCGGTAGTGCCGAGCGAGCGGCGGGCCAATATCGTGTTG
>VXZF01000738.1 GCA_009845645.1 Gemmatimonadota bacterium
TCCGAAACTCCCTGCTCTTCCATATTAGGTACCATCATAGCTTAATGCAGCCAAGAGTCCCCATACTGGCTCATTAGCAACAGGAGGCGTCAAGTTATGACTACCTTGCAGACCGATTCTATCGTCGATCAGTATTTCCACGAGATCGAAGATGCTGTCGGGCTATCGTCCGAGGACGAAGTGGCCATCGCCCAGCAAATAAAAGAGGGCGATGAAGAGGCCCTATCCGATTTGGTCAAAGCCAATCTGCGCTTTGTCGTAAGCGTGGCGAAGCAATATCAGAATTTGGGCCTGCCGCTTTCGGATCTGATCAACGAGGGGAACTTGGGGCTTATCATCGCCGCCAAGCGCTTTGACGGCACGAAGGGCTTCAAGTTCATTTCCTATGCCGTGTGGTGGATCCGCCAGTCGATCCTGCAAGCATTGGCCAATCAGTCGCGCATCGTGCGGTTGCCGCTAAATCGCATCGGCGAACTGACGCGCGTCAATAGGGTGCTCAACAAGCTCGAACAGGGGCTAGGGCGTCCCCCAGAAGTAGAGGAAATAGCCGAAGAGCTAGAGGTCGAACCCGGTGATATGGAGCTCTTGTTGCGATTGGCCCAAAGACCCGTTTCGCTGGAGATGCCCTGCGACGAATCCGAGCCGGATCGCTGTTTCGGCGATCTGATTCCCGACTACAGCCAGCCGCCCAGCGACGAGGCCCTCTCCAGCGACGAGCTCAAAGAGGAAATTTACAACGCCATGCACGCTCTGACCGAGGGTGAGGCGCGCGTCTTGAAGATGTATTACGGATTGGATGGGCACGAGCCGATGACTTTGGAGAAGATCGGGGCCTATGTCGGGCGCACTCGGGAGCGGGTGCGGCAAATCAAGGAAAAGGCCCTGCAGAAGCTCCGCCATCCCGCTCGCTGCGACTCTCTCAAGGAGTACTACGCGGACTAATTATTCGCTACTGTGGGGTGAAAAAAGTGGGCACACTGGGCCGTTGGCGTCTTGGCCTCATTTGATTTTTGCCCGATTTTTCGTTAATATATTCGCTTATTCCGCGGTAGCTCAGCTGGCAGAGCGGGTGGCTGTTAACCACTTGGTCGTAGGTTCGAATCCTACCCGCGGAGCCACTTAAATAACGGCCGGACAAACCGATCCTGATTCTGGGTAAGGTTGTCCGGCCGTTTGCATTTCTGCAATGCTAAGGCCCTCGTGCTTACTCAAAGAGGGCCGCGTACTCTCCGTACCCTTCCTTGGCCAAATCCCCGACGGGAATAAAGCGCAGGGCAGCCGAGTTAATGCAGTAGCGCAGCCCGGTAGGGGGCGGGCCGTCCGCAAAGACGTGCCCGAGATGCGAGTCGGCGTATTTGCTGCGCACTTCGACGCGGGTCATAAACAGCGAATTGTCGGTGTGCTCGACGATGTGGTCCGGCTCTAAGGGCTGGGTAAAGCTGGGCCAACCGGTGCCGGATTTGAACTTGTGCTGCGAGCTAAAGAGGGGTTCGCCAGAAACGATATCGACGTAGATGCCCACGGCCTTATTGTCCCAATACAGGTTGTGGAAGGGGCGCTCGGTGGCGTCTTCCTGCGTGACCCTAAATTGCAAGTCCGTGAGTTTGGTGCGCAAGGAGTCGATGGAAGGTTTGGCATATTGGGCGCTGGCCGTTGGAGCCGGGAGGTCTTTGCCCCACGTCTCTTCGCTAAAGCGGTCGCGGCCCGATCCCCGGCGATAGCGCTTGTAGTGCTGGGGATTCTTTAAGTAGTAGTCTTGGTGGTACTCCTCGGCTGGATAAAAGGTGGTGGTTGGGCGGATGGACGTGACGATGGGTTTGTCAAAGCGGCCCGACGCGTCGAGGGCTTGTTTGCTAGCTTCGGCTAAGGTGCGTTGCTTTTCGTCGTGGTAAAATATGGCCGAGGTATATTGATGGCCCCGGTCGTAAAAGGAACCCCCTGGATCGGTGGGGTCGAATTGACGCCAGTAGATGTCGAGAAGCTGGCTATAAGAGACAACCTCGGGATCAAAGGTGACCAGCACGGATTCTATGTGCTTGGTCGCGCCGGAGCTGACTTGCTTGTAGGTCGGATTTTCGCGCTCGCCGCCGGTGTAGCCGGAAACGGCTGAGACGACCCCCTCGACCTTGTCAAAGGGTGCTTCGATGCACCAGAAACATCCTCCGGCAAACGTCGCTTGGGCGTAGTTTTGGGCGTGGCTGGCTTGCGTGCGAAACACACACAAGGCCGCGCCGAGCAGAATGAGTAGTTTGGCGTTCATAGCTCCTCCTTTTGCGTTGTTTTTTATATATTATATAAACGCTCCAAGTATGCCAAAAGGTTCGCACTATCTAAAAGTACTGCCCCAATCCCACGGACAACTCATAAGTGCCCTCTGCTAGTCCGTAGGCGATATCGCCGCGCAACACCGGCGTGTTGTAAACTTTGGGCCACCCTAAGCGAATGCCTAAACCAGGGGAACAGACCAAATTGGCCTTTTTGCTGTCCGGTATCCAAGCTGCACCACAATCCACAAAGGCGGCACTGGCGAGGGTGTACCAAGGGCAGCGAACTAAAGTGGGGCGTGCTTCTAAGTTAAAAAGTACACGCCTGGTGCCGTCATAACGCCGTGGGGCATAGCCGCGCAAGCCGCGCGCTAGGCCGAGGAGGAGTTGGTTGGCGTCCTCGCTGCGGTGTAGTGCTTCCCAAGAGGCACGCAAGGCGAACGAATGAGCCATTCCCAGCCGGAAGTACGCGGTCGCGGAGGCCGAGGCCAAGAGGTTGTAAAATTTCCCCTCGCCCTGGTACGCGCTGGTGAACAAGGTCAGTTCGGTGTAGCTGCGCTTGGTCGGCTCGAACCGAGGGGCGAGTTGGGCTTGATAAAAAGAAAAGGTCCGATCCGATCCCAATGCGCGATGGGCGAATCCCCAACGCAGCGACAGCCAACTGCCCGTTTGCAAGTCCTCTAGTGGGCCTAAGTCGCGCATGTAGCGGGCGCGCTTATAGCGGGGACGCCACACGAGAAGGCCGACGCTCGGTATAACTCGCGTCCGGTCGGAGGGCGCGTACCCATCACTCGCACTCGCGGTAAATTGGCGGCGGGAAACCTGCAATTGCATCGAGGGGCGCACCTTCGTCTGCTCGCCATAGGAGTGAGTTAGCCAAACGCGACCACCGTCGAGTGCGTCTTGATAGCGCGTTGTGAGCTGGCCCTTCGAGTACAAGCGCCGCACAGCCTGTTGGCTGAACAGGGAAAAGCCATAGGCGCGGCGATCGGCTAGGGTGGCAAAGGGACGCGAGAAGGTTAGGGCATGGTCGTGGCCTTCGGCTCCTGTGGCGAGCTGGACCGCTAGGGCGCGTCGGCTTCCGCCAAGGCGCGGCTCGGCAAAGAGCAACTCAGCCCAAGGGCCGGAAATGGCTTGGTTTTCGAGAATCAAGCGCAGGCGTTGGCCGCGGCCGCGAAAATTGTAGTCGAGTGCGACCACGCCAAAGCTCAATTCATCGATTTGTCCCGAGATCAAGGGGGATAAGGTGCGCGAGTAGAGATCTCCTACCGAGACCGTCACCTCGACGCCCTCGGGGTGATCGAGCAAGCGGATATGTACTTCGCCGATAAAGAGCAAGCGCCGCAGGTTGCGCGCTGTCTCGGCAACGCGGGTGGAGTCGAGGACATCGCCTTCGGCAAAGAGCAATTCGCGGCGAATGACCTGTTCGTCAGTGCG
>VXZF01000040.1:0-13566 GCA_009845645.1 Gemmatimonadota bacterium
CACATACTGCTCGGTGATATTCACGCCCGCCGCGGCGAATTCGCCCGGGCCATTGCGCTCTGGGAGAACATTCCGTCTGGTGGAGCGGCCAGTGAATCTTTAAAGGCCAAAATCGCCGAGGCCCGACGGCAACTATCCGCGCAAGAGCACGCACCGCAATGAGCTTGGCTATCCCATTCGTCGCACTATGGGCGATGTTAAGTAGTTGCGGGGTAGATTCTGGCCTAAAAGAAGAAAGCGATCACTTGGTGCAGACCGGACTCGCCTTTGCCGAAGAACACCGCTACGCCGAGGCGAGGCGCGCCTTTGAAAAAGCGCTAACCCTAGACTCACTCGACGCCGCAGCGCACTGTGCATTGGGCGATCTCGACGCCCGGCTCGGGCACATGGAGCGGGCCGTCCAGGCCTACAAAGCCGCGCTCGCAGCCGACTCCACCTATCATCGCGCCCAGCACAACCTCGCGGTAATCGAGGCCGACCGAGGGCACCTGCCGCTAGCTATCGAGTTGCTCGAACACATTCCGACCTACGTCCCCGCCCTCCGCACCCTACCTCTCTTCTACGCCAAACAGGGGCGCTATGACCTAGCCGAAAAAGGACTGCACACGGCACTAGCGGTGGGCGGGGAAGATCTTGAAGTGCGGCAGCAACTCGGTCGGCTCTACCTGCGTCAAGGCCGTTATGACGAGGCCCGAGCCGCGCTCGACCTAGCCCTCGCCCAAGACTCGACCCAAGCAGAAAGCCACCGTCTACTGGGCTTGCTGCACCTAGCCGAGCGGTGTTACCCAGAAGCGTTGGCCGCCTTTCGCCATGCGCTCGCGCTCAAACCTCACCTGATCGAAGCACACTACAACCTTTCTTCGGCGTTTTTGGAATTGGGGCAGCCAACCCAAGCGCAGGCAGCACTGGCGCGCTTTGAGACCCTCGCCGCTGATGCAGCCCAAGTCGCACATTTGCGCCGTCAGCTCGACGCCAACCCCGACGATCGCGAGACTCGTTTGCAGCTAGCCCATCACTATCGGCAACTGGGTCGAGACGACGACGCCCTTACCCACTATCGGGCCATACTGCTGGCTGACTCAGACGACTTAGAGGCCCTAATTTCGCTAAGCGGGCTTTTGTTGGCGCGAAGAGACGACCAAGAAGTGCTCGAATTATGCCGCCGAGGCATTTCCCAGCACCCAGAGGATGTACGCACCAGCAAGCTCCATTTCGCCCGTGGCTATGTCCATATGCGGCGCAACCAGTATCAAGAAGCCCGCACGGCCTTCGAGCACGCTCTTGCGCTGGATTCGTCTTCGGCTACAGCTTGGAATAACCTCGGCCACGTACAACTAAGTTTAGGCGAGGAAGCTGCGGCGCAACGGGCACTGGCATCGGCCATTGCCGCCGATTCAACACTGGCCGATGCCCACTATAATCTCGGTAGCTTATTCTTGCAAAAAGGGCAGCTAGCTCAAGCGCAACGAGCCTATCAGGCGGCCATTGCCGCTGATTCGACTTTTGCGCGGACTTATTACGCGCTAGCAACCGTGTACCAAGCCCAAGGCGCGATCTCGGAGGCACGCCGTTGTTACCAAGCTTTTATCGACAAGTGGCAAGGCGACCCGGACTTCCTGCGCCAAGCCCGCGAGCGGCTCGCCCAACTGCCGAGTCCCTGATATGTCCATGCTAGTTTTTCTCATCTGCTTGCTCTGTCTGGCCTGTAGCGCCACCGAAGAGACCACATCACCTGCACCGTTGCCGCACGCCGCACCCACAGCTTCGTCTCTCCACTTTGTCGAAGTAGCACCTGCCGTCGGCCTGACATGGCAGCACGAAAACGGTCGCAGTCTCCAGCGCTATTTCCCCGAGACCATGGGCGGCGGGGGTGCCTTCTTTGACTACGATGGCGATGGCGATTTGGATATTTACGCCGTAAACGGCGCTTTTATCGCCCCCGACCCACGCGATGCGGTCCCTGTCAATAGTCTTTTTCGCAACGACGACCACCGCTTTGTCTCAGTCGCAGCCGGGGTCGCCCACCTAGGCGTTGGCATGGGGGTTGCCGCGGCCGACTACGACAGCGACGGCGACCTCGACCTCTACCTGACCAACTTTGGCCCCAACGCACTCTTTCGCAACGACGACAGACACTTTGCCGAAATGGGACGGCAGACCGGCGTCGCCGATGCACGCTGGGGCACCAGTTGCGCTTTTGCCGATTACGACCGCGACGGCGACCTCGACCTCTATGTCGCCAATTACGTGGCCTACGATCCGGCCGCAGCTCGCGCCGACCAAGTGCCCTATATGGCCGGCTACGAAAGCTATGGCGGTCAAGCACCTGTCGGCTATCCGCATCCAGACAACTTCCAAGGCCAAGCCGATCTGCTCTACCGCAACGATGGCGCGGGACACTTTGTTGATGTCTCGGCAGAGGCCGGCATCGCCGATGCGAGCGGCAAGGGGCTGGGGGTGGTTTTTGGCGACTACGACAGCGACGGTTGGCCCGACATCTACGTGGCCAACGACGCCGTGCGCAATTTCCTCTACCACAACAGTCACGACGGGACCTTTGCCGAACGAGCGGGACTGATGGGGGTAGCTTATGGCCAAGACGGGCAGATGGAAGCGGGTATGGGAGTAGATTGGGGGGACTACAACGGCGACGGCGTGCTCGATTTAACGGTGACCAACTTCCAAGCCGAGCCTAACGCGCTCTATCGGGGCGAAGGCGGCTTCTTCTCGGTTGCGACCTTTGCCGCCGGGGTAGGCTTGCCGTCGCTGCCCTTTCTCGGGTTTGGCACCCAGTTTTTCGACCCCGACCTCGACGGCGATCTCGATCTATTTGCCGCCAACGGCCACGTCCTCGACAACGTCCTCGACATCGACCAATCCACCAGCTATGGACAGCGCAATTTGCTCTTCCGCAATGACAGCGGCCGCTTAGCCGAGGTTTCCGCGACAGCCGGCCCCGGCTTTGCCCTAGAAAGCGTCAGCCGCGGCAGTGCCACCGGCGACTACGACAGCGACGGCGATCCCGATCTACTAGTTTTCAATTCAGGACAACCGCTCAGCTTGCTGCGCAACGACCACGGCGACGCCAATCACTGGATCACCATTCAGCTAGCGGGAGTCAACGGCAACCCAAACGGCATCGGAGCTCGACTGACGGCGACTAGCGGCGACCTAGTCCAGACTAGGGAACTGCGTGGCAGCCGCTCGTACCTATCACAGAGCCAACTCCGCATCTGTTTGGGACTGGGCAAACGGCCGCAACTCGACTCGCTAGTAGTGCGTTGGCCTTCGGGCCGCGTAGAGCGATTCGGCCCCTTTGCAGCCAACCAAGCCATCGCGCTCGTCGAAGGCGAGGGCATCAGCGCGGCTTCTGACCCGCCCTGATCTGTTCGACAAGGGCGCGGCCGAACGCCTCTTGGCCCTGTTCAGCGGCTATTTCTACCGCATATCGCTCAGCGTCAGCTAAGCGGCTCGTAATTATCAACTCGGCGACGAGCAACTCTAGCAAGTCCGTTGTGAAAGTCTTGCGGATATTCGCGTCTTGCACCGCCTGCTCTAGTGCTGTCAACGCCTTGTCATGCTCTCCGAGCAAATGGTAGGCATAGCCGCGAATAAAGTCCTGTAACCCCGGGGAAAAGTCCGGGGCTTCGCTCAAGAAGCGCAAGCGGTCTAGCAGGGCAGAAAGCTCGACATGCTCGGTTGACCCAATAGGGTTCCCCGCGAGTTGTCCGCAACGGACATAGCGCAACGTGCCCCACAAATCGCCCCATATCGTATAAGGCTCCTCCAAACGGGCCGCGCGATAATAGGCCCGCGCACGCTCGTACTCCCGAGCGGCATAACACGCGTCAGCCACATTCAGAGCCAATAGCTCCGGCCCTTCTCCCGTTCGCCATCGCTCGACTCCACTCTGCTCTCCAGCGCTTAGTTCGTCCCACAGGGCTACGGCCTGCTGACGCAAGGTCTGTACCTGACCCTCGTTCCCCGCATCCAAAGGAGGTGAGGCCAAGAGGACGGCCATGGCCCGCAACACGGCCAGCCGCTCGACGGGCAAGTCTCCGAGCCTACGGCGGTATTCGTCGGCTGGCGCTAATCGATCCGCAGCGCCGGGCGCAATCTGCCAAGGGGCCGGTGCTCCTTCCAACGCAGCGACAATGGCTCGAGCCAAGAGCACCTGACCGGCCGCCACCGGATGCAAGTGATCGACCATCAGTTCCCAACCCACGCCGGCCTCTGGGCTATGGGCGCGGAAACGCGCCTCCACATCGGCTAACAACACTCCTTCTGCCGCCGCGACTCGGCGCACGACCTCGTTTAGGGCTGCCGTCGCCCGCCAAGGCCGCGGATCCAACTCGCGTGCCTGCATATAAGCCGCTCGTGCTTCAGCCCCACGGCCCAACTGCTCTAAGTGATAACCGCGCAAGAAGTGCAAATAGGCGTCGTCCGCATAGAATTCCTCGGCCTGCTCCAAAGCCGCCAGCGCTGTCGGCGACGCTTGCTCCTTATGGCCCTGCGCCAAAAAATCCACATAGCGCGCGCGTTCCTCATCTGGCAGAGGAGGCTCTATGTGCGCTGGCGCGAAACCACGTTCGTTGCTGGTCACCGTACAGAGCACCAGCGGGATATGCCGCGCTCGGCAAAAGGCCGCCACGTCGCGGAGATTGGTTTCCAAGTTGGCCGCTGCTTGCGCCCGTCGCGGATCGGCCGCTGGGATCGCGCCGGCTTTAGACATTACCTCGATTAAGGGACCATCTGCCCACTCTTTGCCCAACGGTCCTATCAGCTTGCCGACCAAGGGCCTCAGCCGCCACTGCACCAGCGCGTAGTGGACCCGCTTCATCCACACTTCTTGACCTCCTTGAGCCAATGAGGCCGCTCCATAAACCCCGTATAACTCGTTGTGCCCGGTATAAACTACGACCAAGTCCGCCCCGAGCGCGGCGGTGCCGTCTTCTACGGCGCGGGCCACGGCAAAGCTCGAAGCAGCAGTGATCCCGGAGTTAAAAACCTCGATCTGGCGTTCTGGAAAGAGGTCGCCGAGCATTTCTTGAAGATAAAAAGGAGCCGATAAACGCTTGGGGTGGGGGTAGCCCTGTACAGTCGAACCCCCGGCAAAAAGCACGCGCAATGCGCCCTCGGGTGCGGGTTCGATATAGGGCCTCGGGGTCATGCGGATGCCGCGCCGGATAGGCTCGGCCATGTCGGCGAAGAAGCGACGGGCATAGTCCGGGTTGACCGCGTGGAGCGCCCGGCCTTCGATGTGCGCTAGTTGGAGGGCAAACGCCGGCGGGTCCAACGCCGGAATCAGCCGCAATCCCCCTTCGATGAGCGCGACTAAGACTAAGCCGAGCAGCAGTGCCGCGAGCCGACCGCGCATTTTTTAAAAGGTGGTCGTGTAGCGGGAGAGGGCGTCTTGGCTGATGTGCACCTCACCCGCGTACGCTTGGCGCAGCGAGTCGAGGAACGCGTCGAAGAGCACCCCTTCGCGACGCTTGCGGATATTGACACGAATGGGCCGCTGCACCTGCTTAAAGGGCAGCAACGCCATCTCATAAGGCTGGTCGAGGAGAAAAACGCTGTATTTCTCCTGGACCTCCATAGGGCCTTGCAGCACCCCGACGTCTTTGGAATTGCTGTCGCCGAAGAAGGTGCGGTACGGCGACTGATAGAGCGACTCGATAGTGACCCGGCCACTATCGGCAAAAGTGTGCCCCCCCACCGGCTTCATACTAGGCCGCACAGAGTGGTGCTGCGCCAACTCCGCCAGCCGCTCCCCTGCACGCGCTCGTGCGAGAATTTCTTCGGCCTCGGCGTGCGTATTGACCAGCACCTCGGTCATCTCGATGACGCCGGGCAGAGAGCGATAGTTCTCCAAGTTCTGCTCGTAGTAATCCTGAACCTCTGCTTCCGTCACTGAGACCTTCCCCGCCACTGCGTCTAAGCGCAATTGCGACACGAGCAGCGACTGCTTCTGGCTCTCGGCCCAGGCAACCATAGCGGGCCATTGGTGTCGCTCCTGCATACGGGCTTCGAGAGCCAGCAGGGAATCTGGTAGAATCCACCGTTCAATAGCCAAAACCGCAGCCGAACTGTCAGGCGGTAGCGCCCCCTTCTTAAGCGAGCGGAGCCCCCACACGGCATCGCCGACACCAATGCCCCCTCCTTCATATTCAATCAGCGGTACGTAGGGTTGGTCCAGCGCACGACCCTGCAACGCGGCAAGCACGGCGTGAATGCGGTCGCGGTGATAGCGCAAATCGCGCACCTCCTTGAGTGAGTCGATTACCACCTGTCGCCGCTGTGCCCACTTGCGTTGCCCGACCTGCTCGGCGATGTCAGCGCGCAATTTCTCAAAGGGGATGCGTCGCTTTTTGAGGACCTTGACGACCTCGTATCCGTCAATCGTGCGAATCGGTTCGCTGACTTGGCCTTCCTCTAAGTGAAAGGTGCCATCGCGCAGGCTGGGTACAGCGCCAGATTGGTCGAAGAAGGCACCGAGATTACCGCCTTTGTCAGCGTCGTCAGCGAGAGAATGCTGGCGCGCCAATTCGGAGAAGTTGGCCCCGGCTTCCAATTGGCGAATGATAGCCTGGGCTTCTTTTTCGGTAGCTGAGAGAATGTGCGCTGGCCAGATCTCCCAACCAAGCAAATGCTCCTCGTACGCGGTGCGTAGTTCCTCCTCAGTCACCTTGAGCCGGGCGTCGATCCACTCGCGCGATAGTTCCTCGGCCAAGCGCTTATTGACCATGTCAGACAGCGTATAGGAAAGCCCAGGCAACTGGTCCAATCCCCGCTTGTAGGCCTCGCGCAGCATGAGTTCCTTGTCGACTAGGGTCTGTAGATTTTCGCCGCGGGCGGCTACCCCTTCTTTCTTTGAGCGCAGATAGTCGGGCAGTGCTTGTTCGTAGCGGTGGAGGTCCAAGGCCGTGATCGCCTCCCCACCCACCGTGGCTAAGACCGTCTCCGCAGTGGCCGGTTCGTTCTCCGACGTGCAACCTGTAACAGCTAAGAAGATGCTGCAGACGAAAAATCGCCAATACATAACTTTTTCACCCATTACAAAACTGCGCGGTGCCACTTCGGCACCGCGCAGCTAGTTTAAATTCAATTGTGAGTTCTGTGCTGCGCTATTGGCTGGTCGCCACTTTGCGCCCATCGGGATAGATGCGGCCAATCTCGCGCTCAAAGTACATTGCGACGTCTACATCCTCTATAGGATCGCCCTTGTAATCGAAACGCACCACCACATCGGGGATGTGGACGGTTAACTCCTCCACATCGGGGGCCAACGGCTTGAAGACGACGTACCCTTCGTTCTCCTGAGCACTGAACACCTCCTCGTCAGGGAACATCGTGCGCCGCAAGATGCCGTCGCGCTCTTTCCAAGTGCTCATGGCATTGCCAGTCATCCCAGGATCATTGCCGCCGTTTCCACTACCGACATAGCGACGATAGTATATTGAGAGTTGTTCGCGTTGCAGCGCGTAGTACTTGCGCCCGTTGGAGGTGGTTATATAGACCTTTTTGGGGTCGAGATAGACCTTGGGATATTCGTAATTGGAAACATATATGCGAAAAACAGTGAATCGTTGTGGGGTGTCCCCAGTGCGAAAGTACGTCGAGTTGCCAAACGTGTAAGGATTGCGCGAGTTAGGACCCTCGTTGGAGTACGCGCCGAACTGACGGTTTAACTCCTCGTCGGTCATCGGTCGCAGGCTGATCTCAAGACGAGCCTGTATATAGGACACGGTTCCATCGTCGGCCACAGTCTTGTTAGCTCCTTGCTCGGCCTCACTCATCGGCTTGAGGTCTTCGGCATAGTAGCGATAGGAGCAGCCGAGAAAGAGTAGCCCGACCAAAAGCAGTGGTGTGAAACATTTCAGCATGGGAAACCTCCTACTCAAGACCGGCGTACACGGTGACGAATATGGCCGTTTCAGTGCGTGCCTTTTCGGCTGAAGCGCGATCGATTCGCGACACGCGGAATCCAGTCTGGGTCCACAGGTTGTAGCCTAGGTATTCAGCGTTGTTGGTAAACTGCAAGGCATAGACCATCTCGTTGCGATCCGAGCGCAGTAAGTGGGTTTCCAACTCCTCGCGAAACTGCTCGACGAGCAGGTATTCTATACCGGTCTGTAATTGGGTGCGCGACAGAATTGGCACGTGCACAACCAGCGACCACAACTCGCGCAACTCAGTAGTCGCCACCCGCACCTGCGTATCTTGGCGACGCGATGGCCGCTGGCGCTGAAACTCGCTCTTCCAGCGCGGCTGGAACTTGACGACTCCGAGGTTGAACGTGTAATCAATTTTGTTGAGAACACCGAAGAAGGAAGCCGTCTCGCGGATATCCTGTTCATTAAGCGGTCGCTCGTCGAAATTGACCTGTTTGAAAACCTCCCACTTAAGGCGGTTCTTAAACTGGATATGATCGCTCTGGTACTGATAGCCCAAATACAACGTATTGGCCCAGCCATCGCGCAGGGGCAGCGGGTCGGTATAGGGCACCAAGTCACCGCGCGATCCCTCGCGCACAACCCATTCTATCACGTTGTCGCGGATATCGTCGCGGACCTGTCGATAGTTATTGTATACTTGCACGCGCCCCTTGCTGGCGTAGTCTTTGTCAAAGGTCAGCAAGGTATAATTGGTAGCGTTCTCGCGGGCGTCGGCTAGCTGACGCTCGTCGAGGCGACCGACGGTCAGCCGCGCCTCCGGCCCCAAATGGGACCCCACGTAAACGTTGTACCCACGCCGATCTCGTTTGTACAGGTAGTCGGGCAACACATCGTTTTCAAAACGATCGATAATGCCGTTGTTGTTCATATCGACGCCAAAGAGAAACTCGGGACGATCGGATGCGTAGCGCAAGAACGGCTCCTCGTAGTCCGGCACCGTGTTCGAGCGCAATTCGGAGTCATTCTGATTAAAATCGTTGATGAAGTCGTTGTTTTCGTCGAACCCTGGGAAAACCTCCCTATCCAGCGAGAAATTGGCCCGCTGCCAGTCGGGATTGCGATCTTGATCGTCGTTGTCGTCGACAAATTCGTACACGAAACGGAGGTCGTCGTCGTAGTTGATGTCCGCTGCATCATTTTGGGTCCCAGCTAAAAAAGAACTGGTGCTGTAGCTGGGATCGACGTTATAGACTTCGCCGAAGCCGTAGTAGGGATAAGCGCGCTTATACACATTGACAAACCATGCATCGGCCGAGGTGTTGTGCGCTGTGTGCTGGGTCACGTCGGTTTCTGATCGCCGTGGATAGCGAAAGTGTTGGCGGTTGCGGTCGTATTCCCCCGACAAGTAAAACCCACTGACATCCGTAATATCGAGCGTAAAGCCGAATATCTCATTGGCCACCGGCAACCCGTATTTGACGCTCACAAATCCCTGGTTCGAGCCATCCTGCACGTTGCCATCAGCGCGCATCGTACGCTCGGGAATGCCCTCGGAGAGCAAGACCGGCTGGCCGTTGGCGTTGAGCTGGCGGTTAGAGGTAACGTCGATCCGGTAGTCGTTGGCCAAGAGCAACAAAAACTCAATGCTCTTGATCTGCTCGGGCTGAGGGCCGAAGGAGTTGCGGTACTGGGGGCCTTCTAGATCGTACACGAGCGTGATGACCTCGTTGCCATCGGCCGCAAGGAACCCTTCGCGGCGGAAACCGCCCTGCACCGATGGGGCGAAGGCGAGGATGTTGCTATTGCCGATACGGCGACGGTTGCTGATGCGGTCGCCATCGATGGTCGTAATGATCATCTCCTCCTGAAAGAAGGCCGCGCCCGCCCTACCGTCCTCGGGCGAATCGTCGCTCAAGCGCACTTCAATACGCGAAACGTCGGCGTTGTTCTGGCCCTCGGTGAGTGTGCCCTTGAAGGGGTTACCCTGAAATGCCTGCCCCTTGGTTGAGGAATTGAAAGCATTGATGTAAGTCGCACCTAACTTGACAAAGTCGCCAACCTGCATGGTACCACGGCCGCCGATCAAGTTGGTGTCATTCGAGCGGAAACGACCGGTACTAGCCGTTGCTGAGGTTTCGACACGACCAGGCGAACTAGGACGCGAGGCGAGAAAGGTCGCCTCGTATTTATCCGTGGCTAGGTCGAATTGAATACCGGCAAAGGTCGGCTTGGAAAAGGTCATCGGCGTCAGCGTCGTGCGGATGCGGTCGCCAATGGTCAGGGCATAGGCGTATTGACCCTTTTGGTCCGAGGCGACGACTAAATTTGAAAACCAAGAAGCGAAGTTGGGAGTCTTAAACAGGCTGCTGCCCGACGTCTGCGGTGCCGCAATACTCCAGTCGTAAACGAGTGAACCCCGAGTGATGTAATTCCCGTAGAGATCGTAGAAATAATCGCCTTCTTGGCTGGTGTTCACATAGCGCGAATAGTGCCGACGAGCATAATTGGTATAGTCCTGTTGTCGCCATTGGTACTCGTTGAAGAGTTCCTGCGGCACGTACCACTTCTTCACCGCTGGATCTAGCGCGTCGAAAAGTACCCCTGGCCCGGTAGGATCGTAAAAAACCTCCCCGCCACGGCGCACGCCCAGACGCGAGCCGAAATCTTCCTGTGCGGGGAGGTTTTCCACCATCGCTCCTAACATCAGGATTGCCACCGCACCGGTGCGGAAACTCCTAACTATATACACAAATCCCTCCCTTGTTGTCGAATTCCGGTCCGAACTGCTGTTTTATCAATATCAATAAGCCACGTGCACAAGGCGCGTCAATTTGTTGGCTTGCTCATCGGCTTCTAGCTTGATCTGACAGAGATAGATCCCCGGCGGCACGAGCTGGCCTGCCATATTCCGCCCATCCCACACAAACGCCTGCGTCCCTACCTTACCACCAACCGCCGAGCCTTGTCCTTGACCTACCAAGCGTCCTCCCAAATCGTAAAATGCAACGTCTAACGGACGCTTCTCCTGTACCTTCAGCAAAACGAAATGCACTAAGAGTTCATCGTTGATCCCATCGCCGTTGGGCGTGAAAACCGGAGACAACACTACGTCTTGGATCAAAGACCCCGGCAGCGCCATCAAGCTGACCTGCGCCGTCGAAGAATCCACCAACTCGGTCGCATCCTTATCGGCGGTGTCCACCCGTTGAAATACGCCCTCCTCTGAGTCTGAAGACCGCACAAACGAGGCGAATTCAATGCCCTCGCGGAAACTCTGAGACTCAAATTGCACCTCAATGAGAGCGTGTTGGCCAGCCGACAGATCGGTATTGAGCGAAAAGGGGAACCGCACCCAGATCGAATCCGCGCCGGTCGCCATGCGTTCCAATATCTCGCCATCTACATCGCGCAAGACTCCGTCGTCGCCGAGGACAAAGGCGCGGTCAAACTTCGTGGTTGTCGCCGAGGTCAGCACTTCCTCTGGATTGAGCAGCGAAGGCTTCTGGGCGATGGCGACCTGCCCCAAACGCACCCCGGTCAAGTGCGCATCGCGCGGCGCGACGACCAGCACTTCGTTAAAGCCGTCGCGTACGGTTGCATCGGTCGGGTCGGGCTCGGCAGCGCGGATGAAATAAGCAAACTGCTGCGACGCGAGCGGGTCGATATTGCGCGGCGGCGTGTAGTCTGAGGTCTGCACACTCAAGTCGGTCGGAACGCGCGTTGCTCCCTCGTCGGTGAGAAGTGCCAACTCGCCGGCCAGTTCCAGCGATAGCGGCGGTGCTAACTCAATGCGCAAACTGCGGATGCGCGCCGTCTTAAAGGGATCCTCTGAAGAGAGATTGACCCGCACCTGAACGAACTTGCGCGGATTGGGTGAGGTGATCGTCGCTTCGTTGACGCCATTGGTCGGCAAATAGCTCTCGCTCCACTCGCTCCAGCCGACAAACGCCAGTTCGCCGTCCTTGTCAAAGCTGGAGCGCGGTGCCCGGCGCAGCTTTCTGCCGTCCTCGTCCACCAGACCGTCGCCATCGTTGTCAATCAGATCAATCGGATCCTCGTCAGTGACCCCATCGCCATCGTCATCGGTGCGCGAGGCGTGTTTCTGGCTGGCGGGTAAGGTCTGCCAGATCTCCCAAGCCGTCCACTCCAAGGCAATCTCGTCGTAGACTTCTTTCGTCACTTCCTCGCGCTCTTCGTTGCCAGCAACAGTAACGACCTGATAGTACGTGAAGTTGGTGTCGGTCTGATCCGAGGTGCGGGTCTGTACCTGTAAGCGAACATCCGGATGGAGATCCAACGGCTCGATCCGCTCGCTCGCTTGGCCGGTGAGCGGATCGGTCTCGCGGACGATGACATCGCCTTCCCAAGCGATACGCGGTAGGGTTTTGCGGATGAAGTTTCCACGCGAATCGGTCAGCGTGATCGGCGGCGAGTACGCCCACACGCTGACTGGATACCCCTCGCCGTAAAGCTGGATCTCAGCTAAAGTCGCCAGCGCGCCATAGCGACCGGATTGATTCCCGGTGACGTCGATGTCGCGGATTTGCAGAAAGCGGATTTTGCGGTAGGGAAAAGTCTCGCGGAAAATGCGCACTACAGGACCGTGGTTATCGACATGCTCCTCGCTGATGATGTTGTCCCACTTGAGCGATTCTTCGAGTTGGGGAAAGTCCTCGCGGTCTTCCATGCTCACGGGTTTGAGCAGCGTGCCATCGGAAATCAAGATATCCGGCCCCAAAAAGGCACCTTGGTGGCTCTGGTTAATGCGCTTGTTGACCACTGAGACATTATCGACCCAGAATACAGCACCTAAATCGTACCAAGCCGTGCCCTTGAGGTACACGGGAGACCACGTATTGGCCACCCACTCCGAATCGTATAGCCCATCCGTGGACAAATGGGGCGCACCCAAGCCGCCGTTTTCAAACGAGGCACCGCCGCGCTTTTCGGGTTGTAGCGCGTAGTTGTCGCCCTTGGCCCAAACCTGAACCTCGGCAATCCGGGGAACCTCCTTGCTATAATAGAGGGTCGGACCACGTTTCTCCTCGGGCAGGGCTTGATACTTTTCTGCGGCCGTCAGATTGTCGTCGTTTTGGAGATCCACGAGTAGGCCGCCGGCAGTCTGGCGCTGATAGATGATCGCACCGCGCTGATCTTGGGACAATGCTTCATAGGCAAGGCGCGCCTCTTCCCCCGAGCCCAAAAAGGCGTCGCGCCAGAGGTCTGAATCCGTAATTTTAATGCGGACGTAATGGATGAAAGCGCCATTAATATCGGGCCGGCCATCCAAGTCCCAGTCAGCTCGATCCAGCGGCAAGAGCGGGAAGGTCATCTGTACGTAGCGCCCCTCAGTCCCAGGCATAGGAACCAGCGTCACTTCACCGGTCTCACCTCCTCCCCCACCTTCACAGCGGGTTTCGCCGGCGTAGCCCGCGCTTTCATCGCGTACACACTGGGCCAATTTACCGGCGACGAAGCCGGTAGAGACTTGACCTATGACGGAAAACTTGAGGTTGTTACCCAGGGGAAATGGGAAGCGCTCGCCCATCGAGGCGAAAAGCACAAAGGCCTTAACCGGCTCGCCGAGGAACTCGTCCTCGAACTGGCCAGCGGGAAAAATGATCGTCAGGCTATCGGCAAAGACCAGCCGCCCCAGATCGACTTCAAT
>VXZF01000040.1:13576-21588 GCA_009845645.1 Gemmatimonadota bacterium
GCTGGCGTGTCCGGTTCCCAGAAGGTGCTCAAATCGCCATCGATGATATTATTGGCCAAGGCGTCATTGGATTTGGCCGTCGCCCCCCCAGAGACGAGATCGCCGTTAGCGCGGACCAAATCAGGATAGGTGAAATCGACAGCCGTCGGGGCCACGTTGATATTGCGGCGAAAGAAAGTCGGTCGCAGCCCATCGGCATCAACTCGGAAAATGTCCGCATCGCGGATTGGCACATTCAATTGGGAGACCAAGTCATTCTGATAAATCCAGTTTTCCCAGTGCGAAGCCCGATCCACGCGGATCGAGCTGCCAAAAAGCCGATAGGCATTAGTTTGAGCCAGACAGAAACTAGGCAGAAATAGTACTGCGAAGAGAGCCATCTTCCGCTTTAGCAGCCGTTTCATAGCATTCCTTTCTTTCCGCTCTTTCCGCGCTTTATAGCCTAAAGCTAATACGCTACGGAAATGATGCGCGTCTGGGCCTCACCTGCATGATCAGCGTCGGTCGAAATGCGCAATAGGTATAGCCCCGGAGGCACGACCTGTCCAGCATCGTCGCGGCCATCCCACTGCTGCGAATATCCCCCCGACGATAGCTGGCGCTCAATGAGACGCCTGCGCCGACCGTTCAAATCGAATATCTCCAGATATACTGGCTTCGGCGTTAGCAATCGCTGGACGTCAAAAGTCACGACTACTTCGTCGTTGACGTCGTCGCCATTGGGCGTAAAAGGATTGGGCACAACCTTGAAATTGGTCACTAGGTTCTCGCTCTGCGCTGAAATATCGGCGATCACCGCTAGAGAATTGCGATCTGAGAGCTGGTCCGTCGCCGCGAAATCCACTACGTCATTGTCCTCCACCCGCTGTGGCAAGAAAATGGCCAGCGTATCGAGCGTACTCTCATTACCCCCAAGCGCCAAAATGCCGCTACTGGTAAACCGTCGCTCTGCTTCTGCACCTAAAGTGTCTAAGAATACATTGGCAGCGAAGTTGGTGCGGAAATCGATGACCCGGCCCTGAAAGCGGACCTTTACCAATGCGTTGCGGACTTGGTCTTCCTCAGCTGGGCCTATGGTTGGAAAACCAACGACGAACTGATCATCGGCAACGTACAATTCTCGAAACTGTCCCGCGCCTATCTCGCCTCCGTCATCAACTCGTTCCAAGTTCAGGAACTCTCCGTCGCCTAGATCCACTTCCACCCCCTCAATGGCTTCCGCACGAGCCGGCGTAAAAACCTGCAAGCGGTTGAATCCATTGTTCTCAGCCCCTAGTCCAGCGTTGAGAACCAGCACAAAGGAGGTATCGCGGCCAGCAATCACATCCACGGCCGGAGCAATCTCGCCGAAGACCTGATCCGTGATCTGTGGAGCAGAGTATTCAAAACGCAAATTGCTAATAATCGTGGCTGCCGCAGGATTTTCGCTCAGAAACTCAACCTCAATCTGAATGAAGGGCCGACCACTCGGCGCATTGATCAACTGGCCATTGTTGGCCAACTGAACACCACTCCAGAACTCGAGATCGGGCTCAACATGGCGCCGCTCATTGCCGGGCAAAGCCTTATACTCAGCACGAGTCAGGCGGACTCGCGCGCGGTCTTCGGGCAAGGCAGCACTGAAGATCTCACGGGCCTCCAGATTGAAAGCCTCATCGTTTAGGTCCACTTCCTGGCCGAAGGTCTTGGAGCCAAGCCGTTGGTCGGTGATGCTCGCCCCTTCCTCTTTCCACTCCACCGAGCGCTCGAATTTGTTGACGCGAAAAAGCACCTCTGGCTCGGGATTGACGCCTGTCTGTACACGCACGATAGCGCGCGAACCGTTGGGATCGCCAATTTTTTGCTCGTCCCAGAAAATCCTCCCCAAGGTCGCTGGGGGCAGCGGTAGTGCATTGGAAGTATAAACCGCTTCAGGCACAAAGCCGTCGGCTAAAAACTCCATTTCAGCCAAATCGTAATCCAGCGGAGTCTGAAAATCAAAGCGAGCATAGCGCATGTAAGCCTGCGGCTCAAAGGCCACGGCAATGGTGTCTTCCAGATTGACAGGTGCGCTCGCCTCGGGAACGAAGGTCGGAAAAGTCGAGGCTATCTTAGTAAACCTAGGGAACGCCAACTGCCCAACACTCGGATCGTCGAGACTAAGACCGGCGATCACTTTCTCAGTCCCAGGCAGGCCCCTATAGAAGGTATAAGCGGAAACGCGTGAAGGCTCTTCAAGACTGGGATAGAGGCGGAACAAGCGGATTGGAAAGTAGCGTCCTAAGTCGATATAGAGAATCCATTGCTGTTTGACATCCTGCCCAACTCGGTCGATGCGCTCAAAATGGGTCAGTGGATCGCCATCGAAAACGTGCCATAAGCCCTCCTGGAGTCGCTGGTCAGTCAAAGCCCTTTCAAAAATGCCGAGAGGCGTGAGGTTTAGTCCCTTATTGTACTTGTCGCCGCTGGGAGGGCGGGGGAAGGACTCGGCCACGTTGATCATGGCCTCAATCTCGGTAATGCCAGCCCGACGCAATAACTGGACGGCCTCTAAGCTACGCGGGAAGGAACTCCAACGAGGAACCAAGACCGTACCCGCCTTTACGGTCGTACCATCTTCAAGTTCGATATCAGTCGGTGCTACTACATCGGCTCTGGTTACATTAAGCGAGAAGGCAAAGAGGCTGGAATCGGTCGCTGCATCCACTTCGGGAACGGGAACTACACGCGATGGGGTAATAGGCCCAATGCCATTTTCATAGTTTTCAAGGTCTATTACTTCAATGAAGCGATTTTCTGAAAGCGGCCCCTGCTTGGCATCAATCCAAGTTGTATTGCCCGGAATAGCGAACAGCCGCAATTCCGCAGCAGCATTTACCCAACCGCCCAAAACCAACGCGGCGACACAAATCCCAATTCTCATTCCGTTACTCCCCGGTAGAATTTGCGCTGCCTAGGTTTTAGCATGGCAAACCAAGAGCGAGGTATTATGACGCGAGGAAGGTGGCTACCCAAATTATGGGGATAGCCACAAAATAATTTTAAGGAGAGGAGGACGTATTCCCCCTCTCCTTAAAATTTAGGAAAACAGCAGGGCGTTGCTGTTACTCAAACACGGCCTTGATGCGGCCCCAAGAGTCTTCTTCGACCGCCGTGCCATCGCCACCTACACCGACCAAGCGACCATCGACGAAGCGCTCGGCAAAGCGCCAAGTCGCAGCCTGACCAGACAAGGTGTGAAAAGCGCGGTAATCGCTCGGACCTTCATCCATGTCCTGAGCCGAAATCTGGAAACCAATGATCTTGCCATCGAACAACGGCGAAGCTACGCTGTCGTCTGGGCTGTTCCAGATTAGGTCGTCGAAAGGCGTGACGAAGAACTCAATGATTGTGGTCGTCGGCCCGTCGCCGGTCGAACCGCCGCCGCCATCAGCGTAGGGCAGCGCGTTGACCCACTCGGTGCCCTTACCCAGATAGCCGACGTGGCGGCCGTCAGGAGTATCACCGATAGCCACGTACTGCTGAGCCGTGCGGTTGTTATTCAGGTCCTTCTCTTCGTCGGTCCAGTTCTCATCAGCCGAACCAGTGTAATCGCCACCAGTGTGGTCGCCATCAAGCATGAACTCAATGGCATCTTGTCTCCACAAGCTACCCAAGTCACCGCCAGCGTACTCGTTGATGTAGATGTTGTCGATGCGCTCCATGCCCATCCAGATGGTACCGGCATTGCCATTCCAGGCCAGCCAAATGCGATAATCTAGGTCCGCCGGATCGTACTGGGCACCATCGCCCACAGTCGGGTCCTGAAAGAAATCGGTGGTGACCAACTGTGCATCACCAACTACATCTTCCCAGTCGGCTATGCTGGCGTCGCGCAGATCGATATCGGCCAGATCAGCTTCGGGGAGTTCAAAGAGCAGGTAAACCTGTTCGCCAATATGCGCACTGGCACCGCTCGTCAGGCCCAAGATCAGGCCCATAGCCAAAAGGCCATATAGACGTTTCATAAGCTACAACTCCTTCCCTCTTTCGGGAGTGTGGTGGTTTGGGGTAGCGACCTTTTCAGCTCAATCTGCGTCCTAGCACGAACTAGCGCTTATTGCTTCCGTAGGTCAGTCTTCCCCTCGTAGAAAATTACGCCCACTAGCAATCAACCAACATCCGATCTTCCTGATGAATCGGAGCCGTTGTATTGTAGAGGGCTTTTAATCGCTGCAATATAGGAAATTCTTCTCTGTGCAGCAAGTACTTCTTGCAGGGAATAGCCCGTCGAGGTACTCCCAATGAGGAACTATCTGCCGTATGCAAGGCGCACTTATTGAGACTCTCCGGCGGTGTCGTCAGCACCGTTTCCGGCGTTATCTCCGGCGGTGTCGCCAGCACTGCCTTCAGCACTTGCTTCGTCCTTATCTTGCCGAAAGCGAATATGCTTCACATCGTGCATACCAATTGCAAATGGACTCGAACCCACGACGCCCGTAAAGGCCCGGTTGACGCGCTCGAAATAGCTTTTGTCGGTCTCGCCCGAAAGGCGAACTAGGCTCGCCTCGACCGTGCCCATAACGGTTTTCCCCGACCAATAGGTCGCCGTTATCGGCCTGAACTCATCACCCGTCCCGCCGTCTTCAAAGTCAATCCGCGCCACCTTGTCTAAGGGAATAAAACGCTTGTTGCGGCCCCTGAAAAAGTCGAGCCGCTGTTTGCCATGATAGCGCAAATTTTCTACCTCAAAGCGCCTGCCGTTCATCGTAATAATCGTGGCCTGGAGAATTTTCTCCTCGGGCGGCTCCTCGCCGACGGGGTGGCGCAAGACAATCTCTTGCACATCGCTGGCGAGAATGAAAAACGGCCCCAGTTCGGTCACCCCAGAGAAGCGACGCCCACTACTCCCACCGCCAACCGCATCTTGGTGAGGCGAAGCAGAGCCACCCGTCACCATCAAGGCCGCTTCTTGAACACCGTTGCGGAACACAAGCACGACGCGCTGTTCTTCGTCGCTGCGTTCCCCTTCAAAGCGCAACCGATCCACCTTGACCAGTTCCACTAGCCGACGCTGTCCTTGGACGTAGATTTCCAAATCCTGACGCCCCTGAAAGGTGAACTTATCTACTTGGTGCTGATTTCCGTAGCGATCGATGACGGTCGCCTTGAGAGGGGACGTGGCCGCGCCACTGGCCGATACCCATAGCGCGGCGCAGAGTGCAATCCCACCCCATAGTCCTTTGCGCTTCATGGTATTACTCCGCGATAAGCGATCAGCCTAAGGCTGCGCGTCCCCTTCGCCCCCGCTTTCGCCCGGTTGTGCCGGCGAGGGAGGCGGTCCGATGAGAATGTTCTGGGTCTGTCCCATGCTTATCTGTACGGGCCTGATTTCGTCCAAACCAGTGGGAGAATTTTCAATCCGCACTTTGTACTCGCCCACTGGCATGATAAAGTAGCGCACTTCTGTCGAGGTCATGCCTCGACCCAGCATAGTCCGCAAATTGTAGTCAAAAATTAGGAACGGTACCTGACTGCGGCCCTGCGCATCGGAAAAAATGACCTGAAAGCGACCGATGGGTATAGTCGCGTACATTTCCTGTCCCATCAGGACTTCGATTTCCTTCTCAACGCTGTCGTCGATATCCGTATTGACCACAACTGTGTATCTGCCGGGGTCCAGATCAACGAATTGCGGCAGAGAACGGTAACCGGTCTCATATCCTATGGGCGAACTCGCAGCCATGCGCGGCGATTCCGAGTGAACTTCCTCGCCAGTCTCCCCGTCGAGGACATAGTAATTGACTTCGTTGATCCCGCCCGTTTCCAACATGAGCCGACCCTTGCCCTCGGGGATGGGCGGCAGACCATAACCACCTCCGCCGCTTCCGGTGGTGGCACAGCCAGCCATAACGGCTGCTATACCGACCAGAAACCACTTTCGCACCTGTGTATATTCAACTTTCGACGCCATCTTTACCTCCTTGGGACGAGCTGTAGGAAACGGACAACTACCTAAGAGCCAAAATATAAACATTTTTGAATGTTTATATAAATATATAGGCTCTTGGCTGCTGTCAACTACTCGCCGCGACTCGCGAGAGATACGAGGATGAAGTGCCGGTCCTGTCTTGGCTGCCGACTGACGAAGTGCATAAATTTTGCTTCGTCGTGCCACTGGCGCGGGTACGCCGAAGGGATCGTCACGCCTCGGCGCAATAGATCTTGCCAAAAAGACTCGTTTCCCACAACAAAACCAGCCGCTACGAGGAAATAGTCTGCGCCTTCGGCCGCGAGACTGTCGAGCCTCCTGGACGCAAATTCGTCCGAGGTTATTTGCCATCCCTTGCGATGGCAGTAATAGAGCAAGGTTGGGCTTTGAGACCGGTGCGGTACCCCGGTGTTTTCGTCCTCGTCGCCGATGACCAACAGCGCATCCTGCGGCAACTTGGCGTCAAGTATCCGACCCACCAAGTGGCAACTTTGGTAGTAGTTGTGCCAATTGTTGGGCTGCGCGTAATACGGCCTAACCGCCCAAGCACTGTAGGCAGCGACCCCGACGATCAGAGTGCATATTAACACGACGCGCCAGTAGTGCGTCCAGTTCCGTGCGAATCGACACCATCCCGCCGCTGCGGCATCTGCCCCAATAATGGCTTCAAGCACCCGTCCAGCTAGAAGGGCCCCGACTGGAGCAAAGGGTAGTTGGTAGTAATGCAGCCTGCGATTGCCCTCAGGGACGACAAAGACGTAGAGCACCAGCCCTCCCATCCAAACCCAGAGCGTCCACTCGCGCCGCTGGCTAGGCGCTAGGGCGAGTCCAGCCAAAACTAGGATCGCCCCCGCAGGCGTATAGACGCTGTGCCAGAAGCGCTCCAACAGCGTCTGATAGAAATCAACCGTAAAAAGTAGGCTGCGATCCCATTTGTCATAGCCGTAGCGATTCCAGATACCAAACGTCAGGCCGGTCTCCTCAAAGAGCAGGCTGGCGTGCCAGTACCAGAGCACGGCGGGTGCCAAGGCTATCACGAGATAGAGCCAAAGCACAGGCTTGAAGGCGAAGCGCCACCCCCAGCGCAGCCAAGCTAAGGCGACCAGCGGGAAACCGAGATAGAGGGTAGGTATTTTGACGAGAAAACACAGGGCGGCCAACAGGACAGCCAGCGCGAAGTCCCATCGGTAACTGCTGTCAATCCACCGCGCAAAAGCCCAAAGCGATCCCACGCTCAAAAGGATCATCAGCGCCTCGGGCATAAAGGTGCGCCCGTAGTAGATGCTCATGGGAAAAAGCAAATAGAGCAACGCCGCCAGTAGCGCGCCCAGCCGCCCTAGGCCCAATCGCAAGCCCAGCCAATAGAGCAGCGCCGCCGCCGCTATCGAACACAGCGCCGCCACGAGCCGCCCGAGCCACTCATAGGAACCGTCGGCAGCGGCGTAAAGCAGGGCAACGACGAAGGGGTATAGCGGGAAATTCGTCTCCACGTACCCAGGGGTGGTGCCGCGCCAATCGACGCGAGGATAGAAGAGCGAATACCCTTCTTCGTAAAAATTGCGGGCTATAGCGGCCGTATCCGTCTGACGCCAAGCCTGCTTGTCGATCAGGGGATCTTGCAGGTTTACAAGCCGTAGGGCCAGCCCCAGGGCGAGGACGATATAGAGATAAAAAGCGCCCTTAGCCCCCTTCGTTTGCATGTCGAATCAGTAGGGACGCCAGCTCGGCGACATATCGTCGCGGTCGTCGTTATCGGTCAGGTTGATGGGCATCAGCGGCGGCGCGTCCATCTCGTCCAAGTCAAATCCAGCCGTGCCAACTAGGTAAATGTCGTATTCATCATCGCCCATCCTGCCGGCATAGGCTATCCCCTTGCCATCGGGCGACCAGACGGGCTCTTGCTCGTAGGTCTTCTCGGCAATGGAAATGCGGGTTTGCCCTTGCCCGTCGGGCCGCATGAGCATCAGCTCTTGACCGCCAAACTCCTCTGAGTTGTAAACCAAGCGGTCGCCTTTTGGAGAAAACGACGCGAACATGTCGAGCTTGCGCCGATTCTCGGTGA
>VXZF01000315.1 GCA_009845645.1 Gemmatimonadota bacterium
TCGTCGAGATCGTGCCTGGGTCGGAAGACCGCGCCGTGCGCATTGAGATGTTTGGCGACGAGATCGAGGGCATTTACCTGATCGACGCGCTCACCGGCGAAGTGCTGGAGCCGCGCGAACACGTTAGCCTTTTCCCGGCCAAAGCCTACGTGACCGACGAGGAGCGGACAGAGCAAGCCTGCGAGCAAATTCTCGTCGAACTGGAGCATCACCTCCTCGACTTGCGCACCGAAAATAAGCTGGTGGAGGCCCATCGGCTGGAGACGCGCACCAAGTACGACGTGGAGCTGATCCGCGAGGTCGGCTTCTGTCCGGGGATCGAGAACTACTCGCGCTACATGGACGGCCGCCAGCCGGGTTCCGCTCCGTATGTATTGCTCGATTACTTTCCCGAGGATTACCTGCTTTTTATCGACGAGTCGCACGTGACCGTGCCGCAAATCCGGGGCATGTTTCGCGGGGACCGCTCGCGCAAGGAGACCTTGGTCGAGCACGGCTTCCGCCTGCCGTCGGCCTACGACAATCGGCCGCTGGTGTTCAAGGAATTTGAGGAGCGGATGGGATGGACAGTCTTTGTGTCGGCCACGCCAGCGGAGTACGAGCTGAAGCAGTCGGGCGGCGTGGTGGTCGAGCAGGTGATCCGGCCCACGGGATTGGTCGATCCCTCCATTGATGTGCGGCCGCAAGAAGGGCAGATCGACGATCTCGTCGAGGAGATAAGGCAGCGGGCGGAAAAGCGCGAGCGGGTCTTGGTCACGACTATGACCAAGCGCATGGCCGAAAACCTCGCCGACTATTTTGAACAGCTCGACATCCGCGTGCGCTATCTGCATTCGGATATTGAGACGTTGGACCGGGTCGAGATTCTCCGCGACTTGCGCTTGGGGGAGTTTGACGTGCTGGTGGGGATCAACCTGCTGCGCGAAGGCTTGGATTTGCCCGAGGTCTCGCTGGTGGCCGTACTCGACGCCAGCAAGGAGGGCTTCCTACGCTCGGAGGTCGCACTGATCCAAACGGTTGGCCGCGCGGCCCGCAACGCCGCTGGCAAGGTGATCTTCTACGCCGACCACGTCACCAATTCGATGCAGAAGGCCATAGACGAGACCTATCGCCGCCGCCACAAGCAGGAGGCGTACAACGCCGAGCACGCCATTGTGCCGGAGACCATATACCGCAGCCGAGAGGAGATTATCCAGGCCACCTCAGTGCTCGAAAGCGTGCGCGGCCTTGCGCCCGAATTGGCAGCCGAGCCGACGATCAACTACCAAGAAGTAGAAGACCAAGAGGAACTGCTCGCCGATTTGGAGCAGCAGATGAAGGCCGCGGCGGCCAACTTGGAGTTTGAAAAGGCCGCGCATCTGCGCGATGAAATCACGCGGATCAAGGAGCAGCAGGTGAGTTGATAGGTGCGCCGACAAATGTTGACCTACGGCATTGCCCACCTTAGATTGATCCGGTCTTGCAGAAACATCAAATAGTAGGAGCACATTATGTCAAATGGTCGCGATGTGATCGTCGATGTTCGAGACGTCAAGATGGTTTACAATGCCAAGAACCGCGACGAATCCACCCATGTTCACGCGCTGCGCGGTTTGACCGTCCAGGTGTACGAGAACGAGTTTTTTGCCATCATGGGGCCTTCTGGGTCGGGGAAGAGCACGCTTTTTAACATGATCGGTGCCCTGCAGACGCCCACCGACGGCGAGGTGCTGATTGAGGGCGTCAATCTGGCCTCCCTCAACACGCAGCAGCTAGCCGCGGTGCGCTGCTTTGAGTTGGGTTACATTTTTCAGACCTACAATCTCTTGCCGGTGATGAGCGCGCTGATGAACGTGTCGCTGCCCACTGTGTTTGCCGGCATGACCACGGCCGAGGGCGAGAGGCGGGCCATGGAGTGTTTGAGGATCGTCGGTCTAGGTGATCGGGCGCACCACATTCCCTCCGAGCTGTCGGGCGGTCAGCAGCAGCGCGTCGCCATTGCCCGTGCGTTCGTCAACAAGCCTCGCATCATCCTTGCCGACGAGCCGACGGGTAACCTCGACAGCAATACGGGGCAAGAGATCATCAGCTACATGAAGAGCTTGCAACAGGAGATGGGGACGACAATCATTACCGTGACCCACGACGACAAAATGCTCACGGCCGCCGACCGCATGGCTTGGATCCGCGATGGGAGGCTAGAGCGGGTGGCCAACCGCGAAGATATTGAGATCCAGGTGGGCAGCATCAAAGAGCATTAAGCTGCTGCCGAAAACGAAATCCAAAAAAGCGCCCGATGCTCCGGCAGCATCGGGCGCTTTTTGTACTTACTTCGCGATTGTCACGACTTGTGGGCGATGCGCTTGTCTATTCGATTCAGTAGAGCAACAACAGATTCAGCGGCAGAGCAATAACGCGGGAGGACAACACCTTGGGGGCCGGACACGGACAGGCGACTACTCCGAAGGATGCGGCCTCATAGGTATCGAGAAAAGCGTTCAATCCGGCCAAGTCCCTGCTCGACGGTCTTGGCGTGGCCTTCACTTCCACGGGGATGAGCCGACGGCCGGTTTCGACTAACCAAGCAAGCCGGGTGCGACAAAAATCTAACCTCGCTGGGAGAGGACGGTCTCGACGATGCGCTCTTGGCTGGGGATGGTCGGCATCTCGAGGGTGGGGCTGAAGGGGATGGGCACGTCGGCCGCGCCGATGCGCAAGACAGGTGCGTCGAGCCAGTCGAATGCCTCGGCGTTGAGGATGGAAGCGAGCTCGGCCGTGGTGCCGTAGCGCTCGACACCTTCATCGATTACCACCGCATAGCCGGTTTTGCGCACCGAGGCGAGCAGAGTCTCCTTGTCCAGCGGCACTAGGGTGCGTGGATCGACGACCTCGGCTTCTAGACCTTGGGCGGCAAGATCTTCCGCCGCGGCCAAGGCGACGCCGACCATGCTGGAGGTGGCGACGAGGGTCAGGTCGGTGCCCTCGCGTTTGATCTCGGCTTGGCCAAAAGGGATGAGGAAGTCGTCTTCTTCGGGCACGGGGCCGGAGTCGTTGTACATCATTTTGTCTTCGAAAAACAGCACGGGATTGTCGTCGCGGATCGCGGTCTTGAGCAGGCCCTTGGCATCGCGCGGCGTAGCAGGGATGGCGACTTTGAGGCCGGGGATATGGGCGAAAAGCGCGTGCAAGCTCTGCGAGTGTTGCGCGGCTGAAGACCGCCCGGCCCCCATCGACAGTCGGATCGTCAGCGGAACTTTGCACTGGCCGCCCGACATGTAGCGGATCTTGGCCGCCTGATTGACGATCTGGTCCATGGTCAACAGCGAAAAGTCGCCGAACATCAGCTCGCACAGCGGACGCATGCCGGTCATGGCGGCCCCGACGCCGAGCCCGATATAGCCGGCCTCAGCAATGGGGGTGTCGATGACGCGCTCAGCGCCGAATTCCTCGAAGAGGCCCTCGCAGCATTTGAAGATGCCGCCAGAGGCCCCTACGTCCTCGCCCATGAGAAAGACGGTCTCGTCGCGGCGCATTTCCTCGGCCGTGGCTAGGCCAATTGCCTCTCTAAACAGCATGTCCCGATCAGGCATATATATCCTCAAAAGCTTGTTCTGGCGGGGGGAAGTCTGCTTCTTTGCCGAATTCGATGGCGTCGAGGACCTCGCGCTCTACTTGCTCGTACAGGGCGTCGAGCTCGGCCTGTTTGGCGAC
>VXZF01000740.1 GCA_009845645.1 Gemmatimonadota bacterium
CCTGGAAATTATCAGACTAATCCGCAGCCCTGCGCTGCTGATGAAGAATACGCGCTCAAAATCCAAGATCAAGGCGCGGGCTTCCGCATCAATGCCAGATTCTACGATACTCTGGAATCTATCGGCGTTGCTACTGTCGATATGACCAATGAGCATCGCAATCAAGATGCCGTCTTTCCGTTCCCACTTAACTTGTACGCTCATTTGAATTTACCTCTTTCTCTGTATAGCGTTAGAAACGCAGTCCCACCTGTCCGAAGACGAGGCGGCCCACCGCCGGGGCACCGACGAAGGATTGGTAGGCTTGGTTCAGCGCGTTGCTCGCATCGACCTGTAGCACTAGGTCCTGCTCCAAGGGCAACCGGTAGGTCAGGTTGAGATCCAGCACTGTGTAGGAATCTACCTCGCCCACGTATACCCCCGAATTCATGGGGAAGGAATCGATGTAACGCACCTGACCGCCTAGCGCCAATCCCCACTCGGCAAAATTGTAGTCCATTCCCAACTTGACCTTGTGTCGGGGCGCGTTGAGGGCTATATCGGCCCTCCCTTCGCCGTAGGAGTACTGCAGATTCTCGAAGAGATTCTCGTTAACATAGGAGTAATTCCCCGTGAGCCGCCAGTGATCGGCGGGGAAGTAGGCCAAGCTCAGATCCAACCCGCGAATGGTCACATCTTTAAAATTGCGATAGCTCATAATCATCGCGTAGGGATCGGAAGCCTGTTCGGGCGAGACCGTGCCGTAGGGGATGGCCGCCGCCCCCGCGGTGAGGATGCCGGTCAGTTCGTCCACTGGTGAGCCGTTGTTGTTGCCCTGTACCACCCCTGGCTCCTGCGCCACATCTAACGCAGCCAAGGCTCCGGCCAGTTGCACGTTGGCCGAATCGGACAAGGCCGCGCCGATGCTCTCGCCCAGCGCCGCACCCAGACTCTGCGGATCGAGAAAGATATTGGGGGTCTCTACTGACACGGACCCGACGAAATCTTCAATCCTAGACTGGTACAAATCCGCAGCCACCACCCACTTGTCGGCCACTACGCCTTTGTAGCCAAGCTCGATAGTCTGGGTAATGGCCGAGTGAATGCGCGGCACATCATAGGCTGTAATGGGGGTGATGCCGTCCGCCTCCACGAAGAAGAAAGACGGTCGGTTCGGATCGGGCGCTGCACCGAGCGGCTCTGTCTCGATGTTCAGTCTGCCCATGACATTGCGCAGGCCGGGCAATTGCTCGGGCACGATGCCGGGCAGGGCTGCCGCCAACTGGCCGGCTGTCGCTTGAGCGTCTTCGGCTTCCATTCCTTGGGCCATCAAGGCACCGGTCGCCAGCTCTTGGAAAGCAGGCCCAAACTGTGCCAGTACCGCCTGCCGACCGATTCCCCACATCACATTGGTGAACAGTGGATCGTCCAAAGGCAGGTACTGGTCGGCTGGCAGACCGGCCATTGGGGCAAAGGGCGAGCGGAACAGGGGTCGGCCCTCCTCGTCCCGCCGGAAGGTGAAGCCGTAGCCGGGGCTGCGGTAGTTCCCTTGGGTCCAGCCATCGATGGATTTGAACTCTCCTAGGCCGAGTGCCGCAAAAAGGGGCGAGAAATTCGGGCTCAGCCCGAAGGGATCTCTGGCCGTTTGCAGGTCGAGGAACAGATTGTTCGCCGTGGGCGTGCTGAACGCTCGGTTGTAGGTCAGCCGCAGTGTCTGGGTCACCTGTGGCTTGAATACTAGAGCGGCCCGAGGCGACAGTTCGGGCTCCTCGAGGTGGTTGTGGTAGTCGTAGCGCAGGGCCAATACCAAGTCCAGCATGTCGCTCAGGGCAGTCTCGCTCTGCACGTAGCCTCCGTACTCGTTGAGGTCGTCATCGGCCTCGTTACTGCCCATGATGGTGCCGTCGGTATCGGGCCGCGTCAACAGGGCATCGAGGCCGTAGGTGAAGCGCTGGCGCTGACCTAAACCAGACGTGTGCTGCGCTTGGAACACGGTCAAGGACGATATATCGACGACGGGATCGCCCGTGCGCAGCAGATACGTGTCACCCGCGTCGTTCCAGTTGCGGAAGGCCTGCAAAAACCAGTCGCGGTACAGCAGCCGCAACTGGGCGTAGTTGTACTGCCAGTCTATCGTCTGCGACGCCCCCACGCCGGTTCCCCCGATTATGTTCGCCTTATTGTGTCCCGCCGCCAAGATGGCCGTCAAGTCGTCCGCGGCCCGCCAGTCTAGGCGCGCTTCGATACCTTGGTTCCTGTTGTTGGGATCGCGCGTTTTAAGGAGTGGCAAATCCGCTCCAGCATCTATCTCTGCCTGCCTCAGTGCTTGGGCCTTCACCTCCTCTGGGTCGGTGTACTCCCACTCCGTCCCCGTATAGTGCTGGCCCGAAATCTTGTAACCCAAGCGATCCCCCACCACGCCAGCATGCCGGACCGTGGTATGGCGCAGGTCGCGCTCCCCCATCCCCACATGCACGTTCGTGCCCTGCGAGGTAAAGGGGGAATGGGTGATGATGTGCATGACCCCATCGGCGCTGTTGGGCCCGTACAGGGCCGACCCCGGCCCCAAGACTACCTCTATGCGTTCCACATCGTCGTTGGTGAGCGGAATGAAGTTCAAGGCGTTGACTCGTAGCGAGGGCACGCGGGCGATGCGGTTGTCCGTCAGCGTGAGCAGGGTACCGGAGAATATATTGTTGAAGCCGCGCACCACCACGTTGGCGTTGGCCAACCCCCTCTTTGCAATGTCCACTGCCGGCAGATTCTTGACGTGGTCGGAGAGACTCAACGCTGGATTGTTGTGGATTTCGCTGCCCTCGACCACGGATACCGAGGCCGGGGCGTCGAGAATTTTCTCCTGCCGGCGGGAAGCGGATACCACGCTTTGCGCGAGAAAAATGACCTGCTCCACCAAGACCACATCCAGTCGGGTGGTCTGGCCAGCCCGCACCTGCACATTTTCTCGTAGATCGGACTTGTAGCCGACAAACGTGATTTCGACTTGGTAGTTTCCCGCTGGAACGGCGATGCGGAACTGCCCATCTGAGTCCGCTGTAGTCCCAGCTTTGTAGGCCGCCGTCGGCAAGCGCACGGCGATATTGGCACCGGGCAAGGACTCTCCCGCCTCCTCTGTAACCGTCCCCTCGATAAAGCCATCCGACTGGGCCCAAGCGACCCCACAGCCCAAGGTCGCCCATAGGCACATCAGCTTGGCCATTTTGCTCATTGCAGCTTCCCTCCCACAGATGCCCAAGGCCTCAAGCCCTGAAAGCGCGGTTTGCTAGAATAAAAAGTTCCTGTATTGCCTTGGGATTTCTATTATATAACAAGGATTTCTGTATAACAATTGGACGGAATTCTAAAAAGTAAATTAGCTCTATGGACTATCGTCTGAAACAGGGTGAGAGCGTACCCGAAGGGACGCGGCGGATGGCCGCCGAACAGCTCGACAGGGCCCTTGAATACCTCGACTGCCAGGACGGGGAACGAGACAAGCACGTTCACGAGGCCCGCAAGGCCACCAAGCGTCTGCGGGCCTTGGTGCGCTTAGTCCGCCGCGACTTGGGAGACGAGGTGTACGCTCTGGGAAACCAGTGCTATCGGGCCGCCGGTCAGCGGCTTTCGGGGCTGCGCGACGCCACAGTGCTGGTCGAGACCTTGGACCGCTTGGTGGAGTCTCTAGGCGAAGATGTCCCGAAG
>VXZF01000192.1 GCA_009845645.1 Gemmatimonadota bacterium
TAGTGCACAGAGCACGCGCTGGCGACGAGCGCGCCATGCACCAGATGGTCGAAGCTAATTTGCGCTTTGTCGTCCGCATCGCGCGGGGATACCACGGGCGTGGGCTTTCCTTTATGGAGCTGATTTCCGAGGGCAACCTCGGGCTGTTGGAAGCCATCCAGCGCTTCGACGAAACGCGTGGCTTTAAGTTCATCACCTATGCGGTGTGGTGGATTCGCCAAGCGATCCTCCGCGCCCTAGCCGAACACGGCAAAATTGCTCGCCCGCCATTGAGCCGGGTCAACGACCTGCAAAAAGTCGAGCGGTGGACGAGTATCCTCGCCCAAAAACTGGGTCGCGATCCCTCCCCCGAGGAAATCGCCGACAGCGCTGAATTATCACTGGAGCGGACGCACAATGCCCTTTACATGGCTCAACCCGATGTTTCGATGGACACGCCGACCTTTCCCGATGAAAGGGAGCCACTAATAGCCACTTTCGCGGCTCGCACGCCCGATCCAGCCGATAGCTATGAGCGCGCCGCGCTTTCTCATACCTTGCACGCGTGCCTCGACCTGCTGGACCGACGCGAGCGCCTAGTCGTCCGCGCCTATTTCGGCCTCGAAGACCAAGATCCCCAGACGCTGGAGCAAATCGGCATGCAATTGGGCCTCACGCGCGAGCGAGTGCGCCAGCTCAGGGACCAAGCTCTCGATAAAGTGCGAACCCACGCTGGCGATCTACTGCTTGAGCTTTCCAACAGTCCCATGTAGCAAGACGCGCACGCGGTGCGAAGCGGAGGCATAGGGCTTGATTGAGTACGGCAAAAGGCTTTCTTTTTTATTTAGAACTTTGAATAGTATTCTCACAGGATAAAAATACTTTATGTCTTACAATTTAGCCGATCTCCACACCCACTCTCTGTGCTCCGACGGGTTGCGGACGCCGACTGAAGCGGTCGAAGAGGCCTGCGAAGCGGGCTTGCAAGCGATGAGTTTGACCGATCACGACACAGTCCAAGGCGTCCCCGAAGCCACCGCGGCCGGCGAGCGGATGCACATGGAAGTGGTGCCCGGCACCGAACTGAGCGCCCACATCCGGGATCGCGAAGTACACATTCTCGCCTACTGCATCGACTACCAAGACGATCAACTCGGTACGACCCTCGCCAAGTCTTTTCAAGCCCGCCACCAGCGGGGGATCGCGATCGTCAAAGCGCTCAACAGCATGGGGCTGACCGTCAGCCTCGACGACGTGCTCTCCCAAGCCAACGGCAGCCCCCTTGGGCGGCCGCACATCGCCGCGGCCATGGTGGAAAACGGCCTAGTAGCCGACAGAGATGAAGCCTTCAGCCGCTACATCGGCGATCGCGGGCCAGCCTTCAGGCCCAAACCCTACGCCGCAGCCCAAGACCTCATCGCCCTCATCCATCGCACGGGGGGCGTAGCAGTGCTCGCCCACCCTAGCATCAGTCTCCCCGAGTCCATTATCGAGCAGTTAGTCGCCTACGGACTCGACGGCATTGAGGTCTTCCACCCGTCCCACCAGCCAGCGCAAATGGAATACTACGACCAACTCGCCGACCGCTACGGCCTAATCAAGTCGGGAGGGTCCGATAGCCACGGCGACAGCGAGGGCACCCGCATCGGCGACTACGGAGTCGGCTACGAAGTAATCGAGGCCATGCGCGAGCGGGCCGCTACCTATGCTTGAGTGGCCCATTGCTGGCCGCAGTAAAAATGCTCGCTTGATGACCAATTTCTTTTTTCGCCAGACCCTCCTCTTCTCTTTCTCGCTACTCGTCCTCGCGCCCTATCTATCGCCCGGACATGCGCTCCGGCCCCAGCGCTTCCACCAAGCATCCGAGCCTATCCGCGGGCTTTTCGGCACGTCAATCGGCGACGTCGTCTGGAGCGGGCGCTATCTATGGGTCGGCACCGAAAATGGAGTGGCGCGGCTCAATCCAGCGCAAAACAGCGGTCTCAACTCCACGGATTGGGTCACCTTTACCGAACTCAACGGCCTCGGCCGCGGCGCAGTCAGCGCCCTCGACGCGGTCGGCGATACCGTGTGGGTAGCGACCTTGGTCGATTCGGTCACCGCCGGACAGGGCGTGAACCAAGCGGGCACCGGATTGAGTTTTTCCCACGACGGCGGCGGCTCTTGGCATCACATTCCCAACGAGTTCATCTTCGACCCCACCAAGGCCGGTTTTGAGCGCAGCCCCGGCACGACCATCCTCAATGCTTGTTTTGACCTCTCTATCGACGGCGGAGCTGTGTACGCCGCCTTCTTCGCTGGCTCCACTGTGCGTTCGCTCGACCAAGGCCGCACTTGGGAACCCTTCTTGCCCGGCGGCGCAGACGAGATCGTCTTCTTCGCCAGCGACACGGCGGCCGACAGCTTGCGGATGGTGGCCGATAGTCTCGCCAGTGCAAATGCCGGTCCAGACGACGTCGCCCAGTTGCGCGCGGCGGCCGACAGCTTGGCCAGCCAAGAATTCCTGCACCGCACTTTTGCGGTTGTAGCTTACGGGGATACGGTGTGGATCGGCACTGCCAGTGGGATCGCCTTCACCTTTGATGGAGGCCAGCATTGGCAAAATGCCAAAGTGCGCCTCGGCGCAGAGGGCACTCCCCTCTTAGGCCACCCGGCTGGCAACTGGGTCGTCGCCCTCGAACGCCAAGTACTGCCCGACGGCACCACGGCCATCTGGGCGGGAACCAACACCACCCCGTCGCCCGGCCAAACCCAAGCCATCAGCGTCAGCCGCGACCTCGGCCAGACCTGGGGCCACACTGGGCCGACCTTTGCTTGGGATTTCGCTTTTACCCCCAATTTTGTTTGGGCCGGCACAGACCAAGGTTTGCTAGCCAGCCCAGACCCAACCCTGCCGACCGACTCAGAACGCGTCTGGGACACCATAGAAGTCGTCGACGGACAGCCCCTGACCGGCACCTTCGTCGGGCTTGCAGCGGTGGGTGATGTGCTCTGGGCGGGGGCCGAACACGGCCTCGGGCGCTCTGAGGACGAAGGGAGCACTTGGCGCGTCATCCGCGACCTAGTCCGCACGCGCACGCTCGACGATAGAACCTTCGTCAGCACCGGAGGCGTGCCCGACAGCACGGCGCTCGCATACGCAGCACCCAATCCTTTCGCCCCCTCGCGCGAAACCACGACCATAGTCTTTAGTCTGTCACGCGACGCAGAAGTCTCCGTGGCGATCTACGACTTTGCCAGCAGCCTAGTCCGCGACCTTGCAACGGACGCGCCTTTTGCCGGCGGAGTCGATCACCGCATCCTTTGGGACGGCCTCGATCAAGACGGCCAACCGGTAGCCAACGGCACGTACTTTTATCGCATTGCCCTAAACACCGGTCAACAGGCCTTTGGCAGAGTGGTGGTGCTCGATTGAAAACGCTCTTCGCGCTATTGCTCGCGGCCTCTGCCGCGCACGGGGCCGATTTCGCGGCCGCCTTTCTCAAAACAGGGCTGGGAGCCCGCGGCCTAGGACTGGGAGCCTTTGTCGCCGCAGCCGACGATGCGTCGTCCCCCTATTGGAATCCGGCCGGCCTCGCCCGCTTGCGCGGCAAAACTCTAGAGACCTCCATTCAGTCGCTATCGCTGGGGCGGCGGCAAGGCAGTGCCGCTGTTGCGCTCAACGTTCGCGGCGACATGGGCTTTGGCTTTG
>VXZF01000633.1 GCA_009845645.1 Gemmatimonadota bacterium
ACGGCCAGACGGCGTTGGTCACTGGGTGCCGCCGAGGCATCGGGCGCGGGTTTGCGCAAGCACTGGCCGAGGCGGGCGCAGATATCGTCGGCGTCAGCGCCTCGCTGGAAGCAGATTCCGCAGTCGGCCAAGACATTGCCGAACGCGGCAAACGCTTCACAGGATACGCCTGCGATTTCAGCGACCGGGATGCGGTCCGCGCCTTCGTCGAGCAGGTCAACACCGAGGTCGGCCCAATCGACATCCTCATCAACAACGCCGGTACAATTCGGCGCGCCCCGGCTGAGGAACATGGAGACGAAGACTGGGACCACGTCATCGAGGTCAACTTAAACGCGCAGTTCGTGCTGGCACGAGAATTCGGCAAGCAGATGCTGTCCCACGGCCGAGGCAAGATCATCTTCACTGCTTCAGTACTGACCTTCCAAGGCGGCATCACAGTGCCGGGCTATGCCGCGGCCAAGGGCGGGATCGGGCAGTTGACCATGGCGCTGGCCAACGAGTGGGCCGGCCGCGGGGTCAACGTCAATGCCATTGCCCCTGGTTATATCGCCACCGACAACAATCAGGCCCTGCGCGACGACCCAGTGCGCAACGAACAGCTCTTAGTGAGAATTCCAGCAGGCCGGTGGGGCACACCGGACGACCTAAAAGGCGCGGTGGTGTGGCTGTCGTCGCGAGCAGCCGACTACGTGCACGGGGCCATTGTAATCGTCGATGGAGGGTGGATGGGTCGCTGAGATGGAAACCGCCCGCGTTCGCACTCATTAGCAAAACGTCCCAACCCAATCACAACAAATTCTTCCGCGAGGAGATCCCATGATCCGCATGGCGCAATACGGCACCAAGCACGGTCACGCCGCTGGCAAACTCAAGGCAATGCTCGACAATCCCGAGGTCGAAGTCGTCGGCCTGTACGAACCCGATGCCGAGCGCCGCCAACAAGTCGCAGACGACGAACTCTATCGGCAGGTCCGCTTCTTGGACAGCGAAGAAGAGCTGCTCGGCGATAGCTCCATTGTCGCCGTCGCCTCCGAGGGCCGCAACGACGAGAGCTTGGACCAGACCGAGCGCATCGTCCAAGCCGGCAAGCACGTGTGGTACGACAAGCCAGCCGGAGACGATTGGGCGCAGTGGCAACGGGTCGTCGCAGAGGCGCGGGCCGCAGACCTGCAAGTGCAGATGGGCTTTATGCTGCGCTATCATCCCGGCTTCAGCCAGATCGCGGAGTGGGCGCGGTCGGGGTTTTTGGGCAATGTCTATTCAGTGCGCGCCCACATGTCCACCAACATCACCGAGGCCGGGCGCGAAGTAATCGCCGCCGGGCACCACGGCGGCATCTTCTACGATCTAGCCGGGCACATGCTCGACCAAGTGGTGTGGATTCTGGGACGGCCAGAGAAAGTGACGACCTTTCTGCGCAACGACACCGGCATCGTACCCGCGTTTCAGGACAACACGCTCGGCGTCTTTGAATACGAACGGGCCATGGCTTGGGTCGATATTGCGGCGATGGAGCCGCAGCCAATGGCGCGGCGCTTTGAGGTCTATGGCGATCGCGGCAGCGCGATTCTACTCGAGCCTTTTGAGCCGGGCCATACCATTCGGCTCTGCCTGACCGAAGCCGCCGACGGCTATACGCAGGGCGAGCAGATGGTACCCTTCGAAGGAATTTCGCGGCAGGGACTTTACGAACTCGAATTGGCGTCCCTTATAAGAGTGCTCAAAGGCGAACACGGGCCGGATCGTTCACTCGACCACGAACTCCTCGTGCAGGAGACCTTGCTGCGCGGGACCGGGCTTATCGCGGATTGAGCCATGCCTCGGCAATCACGCGCTTGATCGGCGGGATCGCTAGCTGGAAGTTGCGGCCAACCGGGCGCGGATGCGGAAACCACTTCCAGAGCAAGGCACCGACCACGCGCGGCTCAGCGGCGATGGCGTCAAGCGCGGCGCGCGTGCAAGCCACCTGAACGGGGAGCGCATCCTCCCCATCCACCGGATACGCCCACGGCGCAATCGGCGCTTGGTGCGACTGGTTGTAGCCCAACTCAGTGAAGAGGATGTTGCGGTTGTGTAGCTCACCAAAGGCTCGCAGTTCCCCCATGCGCTTCGCCCAACCAGCGCGGATATCCTCGTCGTCGTACTCGGGATCCTCAGTGAGGGGGAAATAAGCCTGAATGCCGATGACATCGAGGGCGTCCCAGAAAGGCACTTGGCGGTAGTCAGTCCAATTGGCCGCATAGGTCAGCGGCGCATCAGTGCGCTGGCGCACCTCGGCGATGAGCGCGCGCCATTCCTCCTCAAAGGTCAGCATGCGGTCCAGCTCAGTGCCGACGACAAAGCCATCGGCCTCCCGGCAGACGGTGGCCAACAGTGCGATCCACTCCCGATAGTCCCGCCAGAACCGCTGCCAAGCCTCAGCGCGGGTAAAGGCGATTTCGCCCCGCCAAGAGAAAGGCGAGCGCCAATAGGCGATATGGGGCTTGATGTAGATGCGCAATCCCAAGCGGTGGGCCTCGTGGATGGGACGCACGATATGGGCCGGCGGGTCGTCCGGATTGATATCCGACCACCGGAGTGAGCCGTCGGCGCGGATGCTGGCGTAGGGATGGATCGCCACCCAGTTGGCACCGACGGCGCGAATGTCCTCTAGGGTCGGCACGATGGCGTCACTGCCCCAATCGCGGCCGATGCCATGCGTGGAGATGGTGATGCCGCGGACCTCAGTATCGTCGGCCACAGCCAATCCGGCGAGAGCGAAGACGAGAACGAGGGCATTGATAGCATTGGACATATTAGGGTAAATATACGTAACCAAGCCTATACAGGATGGGAGACAGAACCATGCATCCGAACATTCTCTGGATCTGCACCGACCAGCAGCGCTACGATACGATTGGCGCGCTGGGCAACGAGCACATCCGCACGCCGAACATCGACCGCCTAGTCGGCGAAGGCACCGCGTTTACCCACGCCTTCTGCCAAAGCCCGATCTGCACTCCCAGCCGCGCCAGTTTCCTCACCGGCATGTATCCGAGCAGCGTCCATGGCTGCACCAATGGCAATGCCTACTGGGCCGACGCGGCCCCGCTGGTCACCAAGCTGCTGGCCGATGCCGCCTCCTACGACTGCGGACTGGCTGGCAAGCTGCACCTAGCCGGTGCCCACGGCCGGATTGAGCCGCGCGGCGACGACGGCTATCGCGTCTTCCACTGGAGCCACGACTCGCGCGACCAGTGGCCCGAAGGCCACGCGTACGCCGACTGGGTCCGCACCCAAGGCCGCACCTTAGCCGAACTGCGCGAAGATCCAGCCCAGATGCCACCCGCGCTGCACCAAACCACTTGGTGCGCGGACAAGGCCATTGAGTTTATGCGCGAGGAGCGCACCACGCCTTGGCTGATGAGCGTCAACATGTTCGACCCACACGCGCCCTTCGACCCGCCGCAAGCGTACTTAGACCGCTACGATCCAGCGGCCCTGCCCGATCCGCTGTGGAGCGAAAAGGACCTCCAGGCCCATGAGAAACTGGGACCGGTAGATGGAGCCGCGTCCATTAGCTTGGATCAAGCCAAGAACGTCATGGCGGCCTATTACGCTATGATCGAATTGATCGACGACAATGTGGGACGCATGATCCAAGCCCTAGAAGAAA
>VXZF01000120.1 GCA_009845645.1 Gemmatimonadota bacterium
TTGTGCCCAATGACCAAGCACCGGCTGCAAACGCGCTCTTGATTGCGTACTCGCAGGGCCAGGATGAGCACAGTCAGCGCATTAGCGTCCACGGCAATGGCGGTGTGGTCGTAGGAGGCCAAGCCGGTAGGTCGGGTTCTGTTGTGTTTTCGCGTGCCGATATTGGCTTTGGCAAGGCCGATCCCAACGTCTTGGTGGAAATAGGCGATAGGATCTTGGCGGAAACCAGCACCAGAGCTGCAAAAATTGAGCCCATGTTACAGCCCTATTTGGGGAGCGATTTCCGCTTCGCCGAGTTGATTAGGGAGCATGGCGAGCGGCTGATGAGGACCATGTTGGGAGGCACTACGCTGTTTATCGAGGGCGTTATCTCGGGCCTTACTTTTGTGGTGATCGTACCATTTGTGGCCTTTTTCTTTCTCAAAGAAGGACGGCGCTTGACGCGATGCCTGATGACGCTGGTTCCCAACGCCTATTTTGAATTGTGCCTAAACCTAATGTACCAAGCCAATAGACAGATCGGGAATTACATTCGTGGCCAGCTTTTGGCCGTCCTCGTCGTATCGGTGCTCGCGATTAGCGGTTTGTCCATTCTTGGCGTCTATTATGCCCTGCCTTTGGGGCTGCTCGCCGGATTGGCCAACGTAATCCCGTTTCTCGGGCCATTGATCGGAATCGTCTGTTCTTCGATTGTGGCCTTGGCTACCGGCGGTGGCTTGGCAATGGTGGCCAAAGTGATCGTCATGTTCTTGGTCATTCAACTGATCGACAATGTACTCATTCAACCCACGATGGTAGCCAAAAGCGTCGAGTTGCACCCTTTGATCGTCCTTTTTGTCGTCATGGTGGGAAGCCAGTTGATGGGCATCGTCGGGATGCTGATCGCCGTGCCGCTTACGGGCATCGCGAAAGTAAGCGGCCAAACCATCTACGAAGGGGTGAAACAATACCGATTGAGATAGGTTGACAAACCTATCTATATTGCTTAACTACACCTTACATCTTGAACTGTGGTACGAGGGACTTAAGGCCCTTTAAGGGGTAGGAGGAATAGATTAATTGGGTAGTTCAATACACTTAGAAAGCACGGCGGTGAGCGAATTGGCTCAACGCATAGGGGACGCCCGCAAGCTCTACGGCAACGATAGTCCTTACGTCATCGGTGTGATGACGGCTGTCGAATGGATAACCCAAGATGCCGAGGGTGGCCAAGGGCTCAAGCAAGACCTGCTCGCCCGCGTTCTAGAGAGCGAAGGAAAGAAACAGCCGTCTCGTCCGCTTCCCGGCAATACAGAGAGCAGCCCCCCGCCGCACGAACGCCGCGCCTTGGCGGAAAACACCTGGACTCGTGGCATAGTCAAGTGGTTTAACAACGATAAGGGATATGGTTTTATCTCGACAGACAGCCATGTCGATGTCTTCGTCCACTGGCGCGATATTTCATCTTGGGACCGGACTTTGACCCAAGATGATGAAGTTGAGTTCATGGTGACTCGCACCGCCAAGGGATTCCAAGCCATCAACGTGATGAAGGCTGGCCAAGACAAAGCCGAAGAGGAGACGGACTCGGTCGAGGAGACAGAGAGCCCCGACGAAACCGAGGAGGTCGAAAGCACCGATGGCGATGTCTCTGATGTCTCTGAGAGTGAAGACAGTGTCCCGGACTCCCAAGATGACGAGGGTGTAGGAGAAGATGGGTAAAAAAACGTCCGATATAGCCTGTTCGTTTTGCGGCAAGGGGGGCGACCAAGTCGAGAAGATCATTCAGGGCCCCTCAGTGTATATATGCAGTGAATGCATCGGCTTGTGCAATGAGAGGCTGTCAGAGGACGATAAGCACGAACCTAGTCTCAATGGCCGTCCTTTGCCCAAACCGGCCGAAATCAAGGCCCATCTCGACGCTCATATTATTGGCCAAGAACGCGCTAAAAAGGCGCTTTCGGTCGCCGTGTACAACCACTACAAGCGAGTGCATTCCGGTGCTGGGGATGTCCAGCTCAGCAAGAGCAATATCCTGCTTATCGGCCCCACCGGAGTGGGCAAGACGCTTTTGGCGGAGACGTTGGCGCGCATATTGCAAGTCCCCTTTGCAATCGTTGATGCTACGGTCCTTACCGAGGCCGGGTACGTAGGCGAGGACGTGGAAAATATCCTCGTGCGGCTCCTCCAAGCTGCGGATTACGATGTCAAACAAGCCGAGCGCGGGATTTTGTTTATTGACGAGCTAGACAAAGTCGCCCGCAAATCCGGCAATCCCTCCATAACCCGCGACGTTTCAGGCGAAGGCGTCCAACAGGAGCTCCTTAAGATCTTAGAGGGAACCGTCTCGGGGGTGCCACCGAAGGGAGGGCGCAAGCATCCCGAACAGCCTTTGGTACAAATAAATACCAAAAACATTCTCTTTATTTGTGGAGGGGCTTTCGATGGACTAGATAGAATTATCAGCCAGCGCATCGGAACCAAGTCCATGGGCTTTGGCAGTTCCCTCGACGACCACGAGGAAGTGAGCGGGGCCAATCTGTTGGCGCGGGTCGAACCCGAGGAATTGATCCAGTACGGCCTGATTCCCGAACTGATTGGCCGCTTGCCAGTGGTGGGTGTCTTGCACCCTCTGAGCGATCAGGTGCTAACGGACATCCTGCTCAAACCGCGGAACGCACTCGTCAAACAGTACCAGAAACTGTTTGAGATGGACGGTATTGCACTGCGATTTGAGGAGGAGGCGCTGGACAAAGTCGTCGAACTGACCCAAGAAAAGGAAATGGGTGCGCGTGGTCTGCGGGCAGTTTTAGAAACCGTCATGTTTGAAATCATGTTTGAGCTCCCGACCCGAGACGACATCGCCGAATGCGTCATTACCAAGGAATTTATCGAAAAAAAGGCCCCCCCCACCTTCGTGTACAACAAGAAGCGGGCTTGATTCCCAAACCGGGCGTTGAGCTTAACTAGATCCCTTCTCTACTAGCGCGTTCGCTGGAGGAGAAGGGTTTTTTGTGAGAAAAGTGCCATGCACACTAGATATTATCCATCGCGGGTGCTGTGGCGGCACCAGCCTGCGGCCACAGCATCCACCACGACTGGGGAAGTGGCCGTGCGAGGTCGGCTTCTCCACTTCACCGCAGGTCGCGGGAGGATCGCAGATGAGAGTGGAGAGGTTGATTTTGTTGTAAAAGAGCGAGTAGTAGGGATAAAAGCCGGTGATATAGTTGAGCTGTATGGTATTGTGGTAGAAGGTATTATAGACGCTACTCAAGTTCGATTATTAGCCCTCAGCAGTGCAGTATGGCATCAAGGAGATTGGTCGCGGTTCCACGCCAACGGACTGTGGGCGAATATGTGGGTGCGGGCTGCGGTATTAGACGCCGTCCGCGATTTTTTCAAGGGCGCGGACTTTCTCGCGGTAGAGACGCCCACGTTGGTCCTCGCCTCGGCGCAAGAGGAACACATCCAGCTATTCGCCACTGAATACCAGGGCGACAAGGCGCAAAAGCAGTTTTACCTCGCCCCCTCGCCCGAACTGTACATGAAGCGATTGCTAGGGGTAGGTTTTGAGCGGATTTACCAGATCAGCCGCTCGTACCGCAATGGGGAGATGGGGCCGCAACACAATCCCGAGTTTACCCTAATCGAATGGTATCGGGCGTACGCCAGTTACGA
>VXZF01000170.1 GCA_009845645.1 Gemmatimonadota bacterium
TCGGCGGCGTGCACGAGCATCGGGGATGGGAGCGGTGGGAAGCCTGAAGGAGCTTGCGGCGCGCGCAAAGTAGAACCATTGTGAAGTCGCGAGTAACGAAGGAATCGGGGATGACGCTACAAGAGGCCCTATACGAGTTAGAGGTGCGCGACAATACGCTCTCTCAGGCCGAGAAGGCGCACTTAGATAGCGAAGGCTATGTGCTCCTGCCCAATATCCTCTCGGCCACGCAGATCTCCTCAATATGCAGTGCAATGGATGGGGTGTACGCTGCTGAGGGCACGGGGCAAAAGGATGGGCCGGCCGAAAGTAGCTACATGCAGAACAAAACTGCCGGTCTCGACATTTGCTTTACCTATCCGCGCGTTCTGGCCGCCATCTGTCACGTCTTGGACGGCTGTATCAAGTCCTTTGGCGTACACGGTCGGCCCCATCCGTGCGGCGGCGAACAGCAGGCCCTACACGTCGATTACAATGGTCCTGCACCCCAAGCGGAATCCTACGCCGTGTGCAATTCGCTGTGGATGCTGACGGAATTCACGTCGGAAAACGGAGCCACGCGGGTGATTCCCGGTACGCATCGGAGCGGACAAGATCCCAAAGAGGCGCTGGAGGACCCCGCTGCGGATCACCCACGTCAAAAGCTGTTACTCGGCGAGGCTGGCACGGTCGCCGTTTTCAACAGCCATATCTGGCACGGTACCACCCGCAACCGCAGCGCTAGCAGCCGTCCCAGTCTCACCAGTTTCTTTTGCCGCCGAGACGACCCCCACATGGTCTTTTCTAGTGCCCTCAGTCCGGCAGCCGCTCGGCGCTTGCCCCCGGCGGCTCGCTGTCTGTTCGCCGATCCCGAGCCTTGGACGGGTTAGCGAAGCTCCTTACCGCGTCGAAAACTTGTGTATTGTAACCGTCCGGTAGGTCTCCCCCGGACGCAATACCACCGACGGGAAGCCCGGCTGGTTAATCGAGTCGGGATAGTGCTGGGTCTCTAAGCACAGGCCGTGGTACTGATTGTAGATTGTTCCACCCTTGCCCATCACGCCGTCGAGGTGGATGGCCGAGTAGAACTGCACGCCCGGCTCGGTGGTGTACAGCTCCATCACCCGCCCGCTCTCCGGTTCGTACACCTCAGCGGCCAGTCCCGGCTCAGCTCGACCCCCATTGTCGAGCACGTAGTTGTGGTCGTAGCCGCCGATATCCGCGATCTGCCCGATTCGCCCGCCGATGGCGGCCGGTTTGCCAAAGTCGAGAGGTGTGCCAGCGACCGGCAAAATGAGTCCAGTGGGGATTTGGTTGGCGTCTGGCTCAGTATAGTAGCGGGCGTGGAGTGTGAGGATATGCCCGAGCACGGGGCCGCTGCCGGCCAAATTGAAATAGGAGTGGTTGGTCAGATTGATCGGCGTAGGCTTGTCCGTGGTCGCCTCGTATGCGATGACTAGTTCGTCGTCGTGGGTCAAGGTGTACGTCACGCTCACTGGCACGGTGCCGGGATAGCCCTCCTCACCGTCTTGGCTCACGTAGTGCAGGCGCACCGCCGGTCCGCGTTTGTCGTCCACGACCTCGGCATCCCAGACGACCTTGTCGAAGCCCACGAGCCCGCCGTGCAGGTGATTGGGCCCGTTGTTGACGGCGAGTGTGTACTCTTGGCCATCTAGGGAGAATTTGCCGCCGGCGATGCGGTTGGCGACTCGTCCGGTGATACAGCCGAAGTAAGGATTCTCTTTCTCATACTGCTCCAAGTGGTCGAAGCCGAGCACTACGTCGCCTAGCGTTCCGGCGCGATCTCGCACGAGGAGTTCGGTGATGATCCCACCATAGGTAATGACGCGGGCTATAGTGCCGTGGTCGTTTGTGAGGGTATAGCGATCGACGGACTGGCCCGTCGCGGTTGTTCCAAAGCTGTCTTTGCTCACGTTGGCCTCTCCTGCAGTGGCGGCCAAGACGACCGCCAGTACTATTGCGCTGGGCTTTTGCATGGCCCCTCCTTGGGTTGTTGAGCTTGCGCTTCCTTTTTGCCGGACGTAACATAGGCATTCCGCATTCGCGGGGGCAACCACGAGAGTTGCTCCTACGGGTATCCTATCCTCGTCGAGGGCGTCGTCCCTTAAACTTTCTAGCGAGATAAACTATGAAAATGTCCTTTTTACTTCTTGCTTTGATTTTTGTCGCCTGTAGCGACGCGCCACAACCGGCGGCCAACCCCCAAATCGCTTTCGTCACCAATGGCGTTGGTCCCTTTTGGACTATCGCCGCCAAAGGAGTCGAAGCTGCGGCTGCCGAATTTGTCGCCGACGCCGAGGTGCAAATGCCCGGCGAAGGGGTCGCCGACCAAAAGCGCATCGTCCAGGCCCTGCTGGCCCGTGGCATCGACGGCATGGCCATAAGCCCTATCGACCCGGACAATCAGACCAACTTGATCAACGAGGCCGCCGCTCACACTAACCTGATTACTCACGACTCGGACGCTCCAAAGAGCAATCGTCTTTGCTTTATTGGCATCGACAACTACTCGGCCGGTCGCGCCTGCGGAGCGCTGGTCAAAGAAGCCCTGCCCGACGGCGGCAATATCATGATTTTTGTCGGACGCCTCGAACAGCTCAACGCCCGCCAGCGCCGCCAGGGCCTCATTGACGAACTGCTCAGTCGCTCCTTTGACCCGACGCGCCACGACCCCAACAGCGGCCCGATTGTCGGCGACCAATACACCATTCTCGACACCCGCACCGACCAGTTCGACTACGCCAAAGCCAAAGCCCAAGTCGAGGACGCCATGGCCAAATACCCAGACCTCCACGGCGTCGTCGGCCTATTTGCCTACAATCCGCCAATGTGTCTCGAAGCCATCAAGGAAGCCGGCAAGACCGGCCAGATCCAGATCATCGCCTTTGACGAGGAAGCTCCCACTCTCCAAGGCATCATCGATGGCCACATTTACGGCACGGTGGTGCAAAATCCTTACCGCTACGGGTACGAGTCGGTGCGCATCCTCGCCGCCCTTGCTCGCGGTGACCGCTCGGTTTTGCCCGAGGGTGGGGTACTCGATGTGCCGGCGCGGTCCATTCGTCGCGACAATGTCGAAGCCTTTTGGGACGAACTGAAAACCCTGACTGGAACGAACTAATGACGCTGTTGGCGGCCCGCGGCATTAGCAAGCGCTTTCCCGGGGTCTTGGCCCTCGATGCGGTGGATATGGCGGTGGAGGCAGGAGAAGTCCTCGCCGTTATCGGCGAAAACGGGGCTGGCAAATCTACCTTGATGAAGATCCTCGCCGGCATTGAGACCCCGGACAGCGGCGAAATTGTGCGCGATGGGGAGCCGGTGATCATCGATTCCCCGCGCCGCGCCGCTGCGCTCGGCATCGCCCTGATCCACCAAGAACTCAATTTTTGCGCCAACCTCTCGGTCGCTGCCAATCTCTACCTCGGTCGCGAGCCGCAGCAGTGGGGGCTGATCGACCGCGCCACTATCCGTGAGGGGGCCGTCCAAGCCCTCGCGCAGCTGGGGCTCGAGGTGTCGCCGGACACCCTGATGGGTGACTTGCCCATTGGCCACCAACAGCTCGTCGAAATTGCCAAGGCGCTCTCGACCGAGGCGCGGATTCTGATTATGGATGAGCCGACCTCCAGCCTCACCAGCCAAGAAGCCGAGGCTCTAT